>CAJZGX010000041.1:0-10286 GCA_916048235.1 uncultured Atopobium sp. | reverse complement strand
ACCATTGTCTCGATGTGTCTCTCCCCTGCAGGGCAAGATGCCTCAATAGGCGGAGTGAACATTCTACACGCCAGTTTTTTAATGACTTCTGCGTATTATTTTGTGGGGTTGTGCATTTTAATAGTCAAGGATAGAAAGAGTCGTACGTCTCATTAGGTTCATTCTTGTACGGCGTCTTCCCTTAAGCCGCTCTGCCTTTGACGCTTGTGAAACTCTGCGATATGTACAAAAAGTAGGCCCAAGATTGCAGAAGCAAACGATGCGGCGAGAACAGCTACTTTAGCTGCAAGAATCTCCCCTGCGTCTGGGAATGCAAGGTTGGAAATAAGAATTGACATGGTAAAGCCTAAGCCACCCATAAGACCAACGGCTGTAATCTGAATCCAGTCAACCTTTGCAGGAAGTTTGCAGATTTTAACCTTTACCAACAGGAATGTCACAAGAATAATTCCCAATGGCTTTCCAAGAACGGCGCCAAAGAATACGCCGTGAGCAATGTTACTGCTAAGAAGCGCACCAAAATCAGCACCTACCAGCGTAATCTGCGCGTTAACAAATGCAAAGATAGGAAGAACAACAAAGTTCACAAAGACAGAAATGTAGTGCTCAACACGCTGAAGCGGTGGAGTTACGTGATGCATGACCTGCTCGATTGAGTTAGCTCCATGCGTAAAGTCATGCTGACCTAAAACGTGATGTTCATCATCGTAGTGATCATCAAGTTCACGGGCACGCCTAGAAAGCCAGCTACCCAGCTTGCTCAGACGAACATCAGAGTGAGATGGCAAGAAGAAGGCAAGGAGAACGCCCGCAAGAGTAGCGTGAATTCCTGAGTGATACATGCAAACCCAGAGCACCAAACCTACAAGCAAATACGGACCAGAAGAGTAAATCTTCAGGCGATTCATTCCCCACAAAATGACAAGTACTCCAAGAGAAGCTGCTAACCAGGCAATATCTGGCGTGTGACCATAGAAAAGTGCAATGACCACAATAGCCAGGATATCATCAGCAATTGCAAGTGTTTGGAAAAAGACCTTGGTTTGCGGACTAATTCTGTTGCCCAACAGCGACATAACGCCAAGCGCAAAGGCAATATCGGTTGCAATTGGTGTTGCCCATCCATGAGGGGCAGTGCTTGCATTAAGCGCCAGGTAAATAAGGGCAGGAACTGCAACGCCACCAACGGCCGCAAGCATAGGAAGCATTGCCTGTCTTGGCCTTCTGAGCTGGCCAACAGTTACCTCATACTTGAGCTCAATACCTACAAGCAAGAAAAAGATAGCCATGAGAAAGTCATTAACAAAGACTTCCAAAGCCATATGTGCATGAATCATTCCAAGCGAGAAACTCATTTGGACTTCAAGAATTTCTCGAACCACCTCATGAGCAGGAGAATTGGCAACAACCAGCGCAATCAATGCTGCAAGCACCATGACTGCTGCTGCAATTGTGCTGTTAGAAGTGATTTTCTTTAGAGATGAGCGCTGCTCAATTCTTCTAACTACAACGGGCTCTCTATAAATGCTAGACATTATCTGCCGTTCTCTCTTAGTGCCTAAATAGTAGTAAACGTTACGTTATGAAAGATTTTCTCGAGTTATATACCTAGTGTACCGTCTACCTACCGTTGAGGGCAACTTGTCACATCTCAAGAAAACGGGGTATATCTCCATGTAAAATGTAGGTAATAGAAAGTCAACGTTTAGCTACTTGTAGTACGCATATATTTGGAGCGAATAATGGACACTAAGCGAATTGCCATCATCACAGACTCAGGAACTAATGTCCCACCTGATTTTGTTGCTGAACACAATATTCGTATCACCCCACTTCGCATTAACTATTCTGATGGCTCTTCCTACGAGTCTGGCATTACCATCACACCAGCAGAGCTTGTCGCTCGCTTTGAAGAAGAGGTTCCAAAGACTTCACTTCCTTCTCCTGAGGGCATTAAGGCTGCCTTTGATGACGCAAAAGCAGCAGGGTACGAGGGTGCTGTTTACGTTGCTATCTCTTCCGGACTTTCCGCTACCTGCGATACTGCTCGCATGATTGCAGAATCTATTACAGACTTCCCTATTTATGTTGTTGATACCAAAAATATTGGTATTGCTTCTGGCCTTATTGTTATTGAGGCTCAACGTCTTATTGATCAGGGCCTTTCTCTTGACGAGATTGGTGCCAAACTTGATCAGGCATCTCTGAACACACGCGTATACTTCTCTGTTCCAAGCCTTGAATACCTGCGTAAGGGCGGCCGCATTTCTGAGGCAATTTATCGTATTGGCTCTATGCTTAACATCAAACCCGTTCTTACCTGTGACGAAAATGGTAAATACACCATTGCGAAGAAGACTCGCGGTTGGCAGAAGTCTCTTGCAGGACAGATTGCGCTAGGATCAGCTTTTGCTCAACAATTTGATCGCGTTCACGTGGGAATTTGCTGTTCAGCGCCTAACATCATTTACTCCGAAATGGAAGCTATGCTCAAAGAGGCAATTCCTAATGTCACCGACTTTAGGTATGTCGAGGCCGGTTCGGACCTTGTTGTCCATACCGGACCAGGCCTTGTTGGCTTTGGTATTCTTGGCTACTAATAAATAACTCCTTCAGCTAAGAACAGCCGTCTATCAGTGAACCGCCTCCCATTTTTGTGTCCAAGAAATGGGAGGCAGTTCATATGCGCGCGATTATGATTCTGCAGCGTGTTAGCGTCGGCTTTTAGGCCTGGCACACAAAATAACGCAGCTTTCTTATGTTCTGCTAAAGAATCGACGTGTTCTTAATCAAGATAGCCAAGCAGCTAGGAAGTCGCACTGCCTGATATGCATCTTTATGCATAAACTTCATCTAATATGCTTAAACATGAATAGACTTATATAAGAAATTTAACTATCGATAAATTCTGTATCTACGGAACACACCTAAGTCAGATATTCTGCTCAGATGAGGGCATTTTACACATCTAATGACGATATTCTGCACGTTTGAGGTATTTTCAGCGTAATGTATACGTCTTTTTAACAGATTATCCGACTTAGGTGTGTTTTGAACTGCCCCCCATTTCTCGTGTCCAAGAAATGGGAGGCAGTTCGCAAGCGGCTGTTTTCTTGTAGAGAATACGTAGGGCGAGAAGGGCTTCTCGCCTCATGCGTTTAGGTTACAGCAATGGCGAATCTGCAAAGAATCCCTGGTCGTCAAGAAGATTGGAGCTGTCAGCAGCCTCAGTAGCCAGCTGATCGCAGCGCTCATTAAGCGGATGACCAGCGTGACCCTTGACCCACTTGAAGCTCACCTCATGGTCTTCCATGGCAGCAAGCAGCCGCTTCCACAGGTCTACGTTTTTGACCGGCTCTTTAGATGCTGTCTTCCAGCCTTTTCTAATCCATCCCGAGACCCATTTTTGATTAAACGCATCAACTACGTACTTGGAATCGGAATAGAGCTCTACCTGACAAGGACGCTTAAGGGCCTCAAGTGCAACAATGACGCCAAGAAGCTCCATGCGGTTATTCGTAGTGGTTTTATAACCCTGGCTGAACTCTTTTGTGTGCTGCTGGCCGGAGGGATCAGTGTACAGAAGCACGGCCCCATAGCCACCAGGACCGGGGTTTCTTCGAGACGCACCGTCTGTATAGACTGTGACGTGCATGTATGAGGTTGTAGCCTCCATACCAAATCTCCTCTAGAACGTGTTGCTTACGTGTTTACTTTGCCTCAGCCCAGTTGGAACCATAACTGACATCGGCAATTAGAGGAACACGCAGGGTAACAACGTCTTCCATGGTCTCTTTTACCAGTTTAGAGACTGTCTCAATCTCTGACTCTGGAACTTCCAAGTCAAGTTCGTCGTGAATCTGAAGAATGAGCTTTGACATAAGTCCTTCATCACGCAGGCGTTTCTCGACATTAATCATTGCAATCTTGATTATGTCTGCGGCACTTCCCTGCATAGGGTGATTCATTGCAGTGCGCTCACCGAAGGCAATGAGCTGGCGATTTGACTGGTTGAACTCTCTAATGTGGCGCTTGCGGCCGTACATGGTAACCGCATAACCAGTCTCGTGAGCAGTGCGGACGGAATCGTCAAGGTATGCTCGAACACCAGGATATGCATCAAAGTAACGGTCAATCATCTCTTGTGCTTCCTTGCGGGAAATCTTAAGAGACGTTGCCAAACCAAAGGCCTGCTGACCATAGACAATGCCAAAGTTAACTGCCTTAGCACGGCTACGAAGTGCTGGCGTGACCTCTTCAACAGGCACGCCAAAGACGCGTGCGGCAGTTGCGGCGTGGAAATCGGCACCAGAGTTAAATGCTGCTACCAGGTGCTCGTCAGCTGAAAGATGTGCCAGCAAGCGCAGCTCAATCTGGGAGTAGTCGCAGGCGAGAAAAACGCTGCCCTCGGGAACGGTAAAGGCAGTACGGACACGATGTCCCAGCTCAGAGCGGGTAGGAATGTTCTGCAGGTTTGGATCAGAGCTGGAAAGTCTACCTGTTGCAGCAACAGTCTGGTTGAACGTGGTGTGGATGCGCTTATCGCCACGAATAAGTGCAGGAAGCGCATCGAGATAGGTTGATTTGATCTTGGCGCGCTCACGATATTCAAGGACGTCAGCAACAATCTGGTACTCCTGCGCCAGCTCTCCTAGAACTTTTGCGTTGGTGGAGTAAAACCCAGTGCGCGTCTTTTTGAGACCATAGGTTGGAAGTTTAAGCACGTCAAATAAGATATGCGAAAGCTGGCTTGGAGAATCCAAGTTGAAATCTTCACCTGCTGTCTGGTGAATGCTTGCCACGCGCTGCGCAATATCTTCCGCTAGCTGGGCAGACTGCTGAGCAAGTTCTTGAGGATCAACGTAGAGACCACGACGCTCCATTGCGGCAAGGACCGGTAGAAGCTGCATTTCAAGCGCAGCAAACAGCTCATATGAGCCATCGTCTTCAAGCTTTTTAGTCAGTACAGGAACAAGGGCTTTAGCAGCTACTGCCCTTAATGCTGCTGCAGGAATATCGTCTGTAGGCTCAGGAAGCTCAGAGCCAAAGTACAGCTCAACCAAGCCATTAATATCAAAACTTGAACGATCAGACTCAAGTAGATACGCGGCAACACCCGTATCAAAGAGACGGTCAGAATCAATGGTTTCAATATCCATCTTCTGTGGCTCGGACGAATCAACAGGACTTACTTCGTGCAGCAACGCCTTGACATCGTCTGCAGCAACACGGGCTTCTCGCAAAATACGCAAAAGTGCTGCAGTTGCGTTTTCTCCCTCAAACTTAAGAAGTGCCTTTTCTGTAGACACCCAAAGTGTGCGAGAAAGGCTAAAGAGGGCTCCAGCGTCCGCGGCTGAATCCTCAGCAACGCCAATCCACTCCTGGTTCTCAATTGCAGCAGTGAGTGCAGCAGATGCGTCTCCTGCCTGCAAAAACTCTGATGGAATAGGGAGTGCAGGCGAAGTAGAAGCAGTTTGCACGGAGGCACCAGCGGCAGAGCCACCGGCCATGCGAGCAAGCCTTGAGGTCATGCCGGTAAAGCCCAAAGCAGAGAAAGCCTTGACCACGTCATTTGGATCAAACGTTGGGAACTTGGCGTCTTCCAGGTTGATATCAAGCGGTGCATCAGTGCGAATAGTTGCAACCTTACGGGAGAGTAGCGCGTCATCAATATGAGCGCGAAGGTTTTCTCCCACCTTGCCTTTAACCTCGTCAGCGTGGGCAATAACCTCGTCAAGCGAGCCATACTCCACAATCAGAGCAGCAGCTTTCTTGGGGCCAATTCCAGGAACACCCGGAATGTTGTCAGAAGAATCTCCCTTAAGGCCATAGAAGTCTGGAACAAGCTCTGGCGTAATACCTGCATAGAGATCTGCCACGGTCTCTGGCGTCATGATTGAGACGTCAGAGACGCCTTTGCGCGTAGAAACAATCTTGACGTTTTCTGTGGAGAGCTGGTACATATCGCGGTCACCCGTGAAGAGTAGCATCTGGTAACCCTCAGCCTCACCACGGCGAGCAAGGGTGCCCAAAATATCATCGCCCTCCCAGCCTTCAAGCTGGCAGACGGGAACATCCAGCGTTTTGAGCAGCTCTTTTACTACAGGAAACTGCGCGTGCAAAGCAGGGTCCATAGGAGGACGCTGAGCCTTGTACTGAGGCAACATATCAATACGAACCTGGGGTTTGCCCTTATCAAAGGCACAAATCACGCCGTCAGGCGAGAAGGACTCAACAAGCTTGATAAACATGTTGAAGAAGCCAAACAGCGCTCCGGTTGGCGTTCCATCTGGTGCTGCCATAGGCTGACGGATTGCGTGGAACGCTCTATGCATGAGCGAGTTTCCGTCAATAACAGCAATAGTTCTGCGCGGTTTAGCTGCATCTTCTTTAGCTGACGCAGCATCGTTTTTATCTGTAGTATCAACTGGCATAGTAGTATCAGACATACCTGCTCCTCTTTGTTTGTGTACCTCTATTGTACTAAGACTTTCTCCGCTTATGCGCGCCAGAGCCTCCGGAAACAAAGCCCACGTCTCTTCTAGCGGCGACTAAAATTTTTGTAATCGTTATGTTTCTGTTTGTATCCTCGCCACTCTGCCTCTGCCAAACGTGCGAAAATAACAACCAACATAACGTGCCCAGCGCGCGAGAAAACAGACTAACTGCCAGCATTTACCCACAAGGAGGGGCTGTGGCTCACGACAAAGTTTCTCAGGAATTTGGCTCACTTCTCTTTACCGACGCAGATATGCAAGAACGTCTGCCAAGACCAACGTACAAGAAACTTCGTAGTGTCATCCAGGACGGCAAACCGCTTGACCTCGACATTGCAAACGAGGTTGCACATGCCATGAAAGAGTGGGCACTTGAAAAAGGCGCTACTCACTTCACGCACTGGTTCCAGCCTCTCACAGGTATTACTTCCGAGAAGCACGATAGCTTTATGACTCCTCAGGGAAACGGCACTATTTTGATGTCCTTCTCGGGAAAAGAGCTGGTACAGGGCGAACCTGACGCATCAAGCTTCCCTTCTGGCGGTCTGCGTGCCACTTTTGAGGCTCGCGGTTACACGGTTTGGGATCCTGCAAGCCCAACTTTCATCAAAGATGAAGTCCTCTGCATTCCAACAGCATTTATTTCATACACCGGAGAAGCTCTAGATAAGCGTACTCCTCTGCTTCGTTCCCAGGTTGCCCTTGAAAAGCAGGCTAAACGCGTTCTTGCACTTTTTGGACAAGAGCCTTCTCGCGTTGTTACAAACATTGGCCCTGAGCAGGAGTACTTCCTTATCAAAGAGGAAGACTTTGAGCAGCGCCCTGACCTTATCCTGTGTGGTCGTACCCTCTTTGGTTGTGAGCCAAGCAAGGGTCAGGAGCTTGACGAGCACTACTTTGGCGCTATTCGTCCAACCGTCAACAACTTTATGAAGGAGCTTGATGACGAGCTCTGGAAGCTGGGCATCCCTGCAAAGACCAAGCACAATGAGGTTGCTCCTTGCCAGCATGAGCTTGCACCTGTCTTTGAGCAAGGTGCACTCGCTATTGACAACAACCTCCTGACCATGGAGAAGCTCAAGCTTCTTGCGACTCATCACGGTCTTGCCTGCCTTGAGCATGAGAAACCCTTTGAGTATGTCAACGGTTCTGGTAAGCACGATAACTGGTCGCTCTCTGCGGACAATGAGAACTTGCTTGAGCCTGGCGATAAGCCTGGTGAGAATCTTCGTTTCCTAGTCTTCCTTGCCTGCCTTGTAGCCGCTGTTGACTCACATGCAGACCTTCTGCGCATGTCTGTTGCATCTGCTGGAAACGATCACCGCCTTGGCGCAAATGAGGCTCCACCTGCAATTGTTTCAGTCTTCCTAGGCGCTGCACTTTCTGTAATTGTTGATGACCTCATCACAGGTTCCGACGTCCACGGTGCAAAGCGCACTCGTATGGATCTGGGCGTACCAACACTTCCTGCAGTTCTTAGGGACAACACAGACAGAAACCGTACCAGCCCCTTTGCGTTTACTGGTAACAAGTTTGAGTTCCGCATGTGTGGCAGCCAGCAGAATCTTTCTGACCCTAATGTTATTTTGAACACTATTGTTGCTGAGCAGTGTGACCGCTTTGCAAATGACCTTGAAGACGTTTCCAAGGAGAACTTCACTAAGGAAGCTTTGAGCTGGGTTATTGACACCTTTAAGGCTCACGAGCGCATCCTCTTTGAGGGTAATGGTTACTCAGGCGATTGGGAGAAACTTGCCGAAGAGCGCGGCCTTCCAAACCTCCGCACCACTCCTGAGGCACTCCCTGCAATGGTTGCTCCAGAGAACATTGAGCTCTTTGAGCGCTACGGTGTTCTTTCTCAGGCAGAAGCACAGGCTCGCTACATTGCAAAGGCTGAGCAGTACACCAAGGTCCTTAATATCGAGGCTCGTACCATGCTGTATATGACGCGCCACATGTACCTGCCTGCCCTCTTTACCTACTCAAGTGATGTTGCCTCTTCAGTTGCTGCTAAGCAGGCCATTGGCATCAAGAGTGCAGCAGAGACAGAGATTGTCGAGAAACTCACCGCAGGTATTGACGAGATTTACGCAGCTACCAACAGTCTTGATGAGATCAACACCACAGCTCACCAGATGAAAGATCAACCTCAGGAGCAGTGCGAATACTACTGCAATGAGGTTCTTCCTGCCATGGCCCGCCTACGTAGCGCCGTTGACTCCATGGAGCTCATCTGCGGACATGACTGGTGGCCAGTTCCTAGCTACAACAAGATGCTCTTCTACGTCTAGTGCTTCATCAGAACTTCTTGGCGAGAAAACCGGTCTTCTCGCCACTCCATCTTTAAAGCAAAACGGCTCAGTTTACCTGGGCCGTTTTTTGGTGTCCAAATGCTTAACGTATGGAAAGAGCTATGCGTTGACCAACTTACTGTAGGTAGCGTGGACGTCTTCAAGCTTGATGAGATTTCCTTCTGCATCGGTTGGAGCAGGAGCTATCTGCATTGATTCACTTACTGCTGTCAAATTCAGACGATCTGCATACCAAGGCGTTGGTGTTCCCTCAATAACTGGCGAGAAGAACGAGTCCATTTCTCCCATGTGTTCAGCAGAATCTCGCTTAGTAATAAATTCCTGCCATAAATACGCTGAATACGTATGTTTTAACCCCTGGCATACAAATGATCTTATCGTAGAGAAATAAGAAGTGCCTGGCAGAATAACTGAAAGATTATCAAAATCGTCTTTAGTAATTGCTCTATAAGCAGCGCTCAGCGGACAAACACAAGCCCTGTACCTGCCAAATCCTGTGTCTCTAATAGCTTGATGGGTACTCTCAGAAAATGCGTCAACATTTTCAAACAAACTTTGGATAATTTGAGCGCCTTTATCAAGACCATACTGTCCTAAAAAGAGCGATTCAAACTTCTTGCCCGTATACGTAAGTGCGGGGTCAGGAATAACATACCTTCCACGCAGGCCATCTGTAAGAAGATCGGTCCATTCGTGAGGGCGCAAAATCTTTTTCTCATTAAGGCGTTCTTGATTTACCAGTAAAACCAATGGATCTGCAGCGTAGGCATACCAGTGTCCGTTAACGTCAAAAAACTCAGGGCGCACGTACTGGTCTGTTGAAGAAACTTCAAACGGTTGACAATATGCGGAAGTCTCAAAATTTTGCATGAGAGCTTCGCTTGCCAAGAAAACGACATCGGGTTTCTCAAAACCCCAATCGGCACCAGATTTGGTATCAGAAGTTTCAGACTCCGAACTCTTACCAGAAGTATATGTTTGCTGAATAAACTCCTGAATTTCTTCCTCCGTTGCCTCACCCACCGTAACAGGCATAGAAAACATTCTTGAATATGTTTCTACCAGGGGCTTTACCGCTTCTTTGGAAGTACTTAAAAGATTGAGGGAGCCCTCTCGTTGCGCAAGTTGAATAAGCGCTCGAGCATAGCCAGGAACCTTTGAGTTAGGACGTGGAGGAAGAAGCTCCTGCTGAACATAAGAAATTCCTGGACTCAAAACGTTTGCTACCGTAGCTATTACAGGTGCAGCAACCGCCGAGACAGCCAGGATAATAAATGAAGTTCTTGTAACAGAAGTGGCAGTTGGTGGAGTGATCTTCTCGTCAGGGTCTTTTGGTCCAAAAGTTTTATGCATCTTCTGGCGCAGACAATCTGGGATAAACTTCACGCTACCTCCTTACCTGCTACATAATCCGTCTGGTCAAACAGATTTTATCCAAAAAAAGATCGGAAGAGCACACGTCTGAACTCCAGTCACA
>CAJZGX010000040.1:0-10314 GCA_916048235.1 uncultured Atopobium sp. | reverse complement strand
GCTCAGACAAGGTGCGAAAAACCGGCAAATAGCTCAGACATGGTGCACTTTTCCGGCAAATCGTTCAGACTTGGCGAGAAAATCAGGCTCCATGAGAGCGTCCATAAAAACCAACCTTGAAACCAGAGTTACGTCTAGAAAAGTCCGCCTGAAAAGTGCAAAGAATCTGTATTTGAGGCACCGATTCTTTTACAAAATCAGGCAAATCCACAGATTCTTTTACTTATATAGGCAAAAGTTACAGATTCTTTGAAGAAATCAGGCACGCCTAAGCGTACACCTGGCGTGCGGCGGGCGCGCGCTGATTGCACTCAGCTCGCGCGACGCACCTGGCGAGAAACCCGTCCACTCCCAGCGTTTCCGCACAAGAAACCCGGTATCCACACGAAGTAGATACCGGGTTGAAATCGACTTACGACCTGTACTCGCACGACCTAGCGCATCATCTTAACCAGACGGACAATGGTACCGTTGCCGGAAGGTTTCTCCTGGATAGACACTGCGTCCATAAGCAGGCGCATCAGCTTAACGCCGCGTCCACGCTCGGCAAACTGGCCGGTCTCGGGAGGCTCTTCCTCATCGGAGACGCTAAAACCGCCGCCGCAATCCGAGACGTCAATGACCACCCTGTCTGGATACGCAGAAACCGTGGTCAGCACGCCCTTCTCGCACGCGTGATCAACGGCGTTGCCAATAGCTTCGCCAACTGCAAGTTCAATGTCAAACTTTTGGTCCGAGGTAAACGGCAGCGTCTTCAGCAGCGCAATAGCCCTTGAGCGAGCGTCGCACATTTTATTGGGATCAACTCTAAACGTTGTCTGAAACGATGGATGCGTGCCCGGTGCAAGCGGAGTCACGCGCGACTTAGCGGCGCAGGTACTTATAGGCATGAAATCGATAAGACCCATGCGCACCAAGGCCTTAAACGCCGTCGGTTGCACGTTGGTTAGACTCATAAGGCCGCCGAGCGTCTTCATACGTCGGACAGCACACACAATAAAGCCCATACCGCATGAATCGATGTACGAAACCTCCGACATATTCAGCACAATTCTTCTGCAGCCGCTATCAATGAGATGCTCAATCTGAGCCTTCACGCGCGGGACTCCCCTCACGTCAAGGTCAGTATTGACTGAAACAACTGCTATGTTTGGCTGCGTATACATACGTTTCTTGTTCCCGTGCAGCAACAAGAATTTCAGATATCTGTCTCTTTTTTAGCGAGAAACCCGTCTTCTTGGTAAGAAACCCGTCTCCTTGGCAAGAAGATCGTCTAGTTGCTCTTCTCGCCAGAGTCAGCGCTGCCAGACACGCCAGAGTCAGCGCCACCAAGCTCGCCAGAGTCAGTGCCGCCGAGCGTGCGAGAATCGACGCCGCCAAGCTCGTCAAAGCGCAAGGCAACCATGGCAACGTCGTCGTCAAGCCTTCGGCCGGTATAGCGGTCAAGCGTGCTCAAGAACCTGTTCAGAAGGCCATCAAAGCCACGAGGAACTTCGTTCATAATCATGTCGCGCAGGCCAGTTTCGCCAAAGAAAGCGCCTTCGGGACTGCGAGCCTCTGTGGTTCCGTCGGTGTAAAGCAACAGGATATCGCCCTCATGTAAGCGAATCGTACCGTTTTTATACTCCATGTCGTGAAACGCGCCCACAACGCCTGACTGCACGTCTAAAAGCTCAGCCTCACCCGATTGAGCGGACACCAAAATCGCAGGTGGATGACCAGCGGAGCAGTAGGTCAGCGATGAAGTTGTAAGGTCAACAACGCCAACAAAGAGCGTTGCAAACGTCTCTACCCTCGAGAAGCCCAGTAGGAACTCATTCAGCGTTGCCACCATACGAGCGGGAGTTCTTCCCTCCCACGCATAGGCAGAAAGTGCCGTTTTAACTGCGGATGAAATAGATGCTGCCTCAATACCCTTGCCAGAAACGTCACCCATAATGATGCACGCGCGACGGCCTGGCAGCTTAATCATGCTGTAAAAATCGCCACCAACAAACGCATCGGCGGTTGCGGACGAATAAATTCCCTCGGCAGAAATTCCTTCTACCTTCTGCAGGTCATTTTTCATGCCCGACTGCAGCGCCTGGGAGATATGCTTATTTTGCTGGCTCTCTTCGGCACCAACAGCCAACGAGTGAACCAGAAGCATCACGCGGTCCAAGAAATCAAGCTCAATGTCGCTTAAGGGCTCAGCGTTTTCTTCTCGCAAGAAAAGCCAGGTATGCTGCTCGCCAGCAAACTTGCCCAAGAAAAGCACAGCTCCCTTGCAGGGCAAACCTTGTGCAGCAAGCGCGCGACTCAGTTCAGATTCAAGCTCAACCTCTTTGACTGACGCCTCGCCCTCTCCTGTCTTGAGTCCCTCAACCGTCGATGGAAGCGCAATCTGGTTGCCGACATCCTGCGCGCCACCGGCCTCCGCCGCAGCCTGTGCGCCACCGGCCTCCGCTGCAGCCTGCGCGCCGTCTTGCACACCGTCCTGAGCGTCGCCAAACGCTTGCTCAGCGCCAAGCGCATGGAGCGTGATGTTGCCTGTGACCTCGCAGCAATCTACCGAGAAAACCTGTGCATTCAGATCGGTACCCACCGACCTCATAACCTGCTGTAATCGCTCACCAGAGATCTTCTCGCCCTCTGCAGCGCTATGAAGCAATCCTTGGCGCACGCGAGCTAATGCCTCGCGAAGCGTGTCTCTACGCTGCGTTCTCATGGCCGACAACGCGCCCACAAGCTGTACCGAGAGGTAATTTGCAATGGAGTCCAGAAGTCTTGCGTCTTCAACCAAAAGCGCACGCTTACGCTCCCAGCCCACTTCAATCAAGGCAACAATGTGGCCACCAAACCACACCGGAACCACAAGAAAGCTGGTAAATGGAGGCAAATGACTTGTGTCAACGGTTATGACCTCACGAGTTTCTTCGTTAACAAGGTTGCGCTTTTTAACTCTTCCCTGCTTGAGCGTGCTTGAGTTCAATGGCATGGTATGCAAGCGAAGTGCGTGCTCGGAATAAAACGTCAAACGCTCCAGAGAGCTGTTAAATGCAAAGTAGCGAGGAATTCTATCCAATGACGCGCTTCTCAAAGACTCCGTTGCACCATGAAGGTGATACCCGTCTTGCTCAGCAAGATAGATAAGCGCACCATCAGCCTCGACAGTCTCTGAGAGCTCTTCTAACACGCGCTCAATAAGCTGACCCATATCTTCCGAGTCAAGCGTGTCCAAAACAATCTGAAGCGCTCCTGAGAGCCTCTTATTGGCTCGCCGAAGGTCCAACACCATTCGCTCATCATCGTGCATAGGGTTAGCCAAGTCACGAAGCTTAGATGCCGTCAAAACAATGGCCTGTGTAGGTGCGCCAACATAATCTGCGCGAACGCTCAGTACCTGCGACGCGCCGTCTTGCGCAGGAGCAGCCACCATAGACGTAGAGCCATCAATCGCAAACGGCAACGACTCTACAAAGAACGGTTTCTGCAGGTTTTCTTGATTTGCCGGCGTGAACAAAAAGCGAACATCCAGGCCGGCAATGGTGCCGTCTTCCTTAGCAAATAGGCTTTCGGCCTCCTCATTGGCGAGAAGAACTGTGCCCTCCATATTAAAAACGATAACTGCATCACTGGTCAGGCGCAGCAACTGAGACAGAGTTGCAGCAACGGTCCCGTCGACAACTCCCTCAACACGCCTTACGCTCAGCTTGTTATCTGCCACAGTCACTCCTTACCAGCGAGAAAAAACAAATCACATTGCCTAAGTATACGAAAAAGGCGGACCTCCGAAGAGATCCGCCGAAATTCCGTGGTGTCGGAGGCGGGACTTGAACCCGCACAACCGTTAGTAGGTCACTAGCACCTCAAGCTAGCGCGTCTGCCAATTCCGCCACTCCGACTTGCTTTGCAGCGAGGGATATACTAACACATCTTCAAGCAACTTTACTGAGAAAATTTAAAACTTTTTCTCAAAAGAACTTTGCGAGAAGATCGCCTTGTCCCTTGCTTACTTCTGCCAACCAACAATGGTTGCTGGTGTGCTCTGGAAGAGTGAAGGACCAAAGTTAGCAAGACCCTTCTTAACAACGTAGCAGTCTGGACCAGTGTAGACAGGAAGATATGCGTAAGTCTGCATCATCTTCTTCTCAGCCTCATTCATGAGCTTCATGCGCTCATCAAAGTCCTTGGTAGAGACAACCTTTGCAAACATCTCATCGGTCTCTGCGGAGCCCTGCTGACCAAAGTTGGATCCAGACTCAGAACCATAGAGCTGACCACCGTTGTTGTAAGAAGTTGAAGAGCCAACCCAACCAAAGAGGCAGACATCCCAAGAGCCAGAGGTAAGAACATCAGAGAACTCAGAAGATGGGTGAGAATCAAGGGTAAGGTTAATACCAGCATCCTTGCACATCTTCTGGATTGCAGCAGCACGGTTCTTAACAGTAGTACCGTCGCCGAACAGAGTGTAACTAAAGGTTACCTGCTGACCGTCCTTCTCGTAGTAATCGCCATTGAGCTTGTAGCCTGCGTCCTCAAGGGTCTTCTTTGCAGCAGCCTTGCGCTCGTCAGCAGACTTGAGGTTCTTGATATCGTCTGGGAGGTTGTTGTCATAACCAGCTGCCCAATAAGGCCAAAGCATAGAGCCTGGTGCGTCCTCTTTCCAGTTAACACCCTGGAAGACAATGGAAACGATAGTTGCAGGGTCAACGACCTGGCAGAATGCCTTACGAACTGCAACATCCTGAAGAGCACCGCGAGTAGAGTTAAGCTCGATAACAGCAATAGACATACCAAGACCACGACGAATCTGAGCCTTATCACCAAGACCGGAGAAGTTAGAAAGAAGCTCAGCAGAACCTGCGACGGAAGTACCGGTAGTGTCAGTCTCTTCGTTCTTGAATGCGTTAATGGAAGCCTGGGTATCCATCTGCTTGTAGACAAGGGTATCAAGCTTAGGAGCGTCACCCCACCACTTTGGATTTGGCTTGAAGGTTACAGCAGAATCATCGAAAGAATCAACGATGTAAGGGCCAGAACCAAGCTCGTTGTGTGGCTCATTGTTGTAGCCATTGTTAAAGAAGTCTGGATCCTGAAGCTTTGGGTGCAGAGCATAGCTCAAGATGCTCTCAATTGGATAGACTGCTTCCTTCATGGTAATAACAGCGGTCTTAGCAGTATCACCCTGCTCAACAGACTCATACTTGTCATAACCATCAGTTGAAGAAACCGCAAACTTTTTATTCTGACCACACATAGTGATGAATGCGGTCTGAATTGCGGTCCAATCAATAGCGGTACCATCGTTGAAGGTAGCCTGATCAGTGAAGGTCAGGGTAGCAACCTGCTTGCCGTCCTTCTCCTCTACCTTGAATTCCTTGATGTAATCCTTGTTTGGCTCAAACTTATCACCATCAGCATTGTTAAGGAACAGGTCACGAGGGTTGATAAGACCGTGAAGGATGTTCATGTAAGAGGTATTACCAGCAAGTTGGTAGTAATTCCACTGTGGACCAATCTCGTTGATTGGCTGGGTCAGAGTACCGCCATCCTTAACCTCATCACGAGACTTAGGATTGTTGTACGTCTTGCCCTTCTCTGGGATTGGAAGCTGATCCAGAGGAGTGTTTGCAGGAGAGCCGTCCTGTGGCTCAGTACCTGTGGTGGTAGAGCCGCCCTGAGGATTTGATGGAGCACAACCAGCCAGGCCAAGGCCTGCGGCGGTGATACCAGTCAGAGCAAAGAACGAACGACGGGAAAAACTGTCAGCCATATGATCACCCATTTCGTTAAAGGCCTACAGATATTCACTTAACTATACGAAATTGCCTGAAAATACTCCATAGCAGAAACATTCCCGTAACAACCTCGTTCACTATTTGTAACAAAGAAAACCCGCACCTAGTTTTAAGTGCGGGTTTTCAGAAAATTTATTGAATCTTTGTTACTCGTTAGAGATGTGAGTAGCAGGAACCAGCTTACCATCCTGATAAATCATGCGCTCACGGGTACGCTCAATCTTTGGATCAGGAATTGGAATAGCCGAGAGAAGCGCCTTAGTGTAAGGATCTTGTGGGTTAGTAAAGACGTCTTCAGTCTCACCGTACTCAACAATCTTGCCCAGGTGCATAACAGCAACCGTGTCAGAAATATGACGAATAACAGCAAGATCGTGAGCAACAAAGAGATAAGAAATCTTCAACTGAACCTGAAGATCCTCAAGGAGGTTAATAATACCTGCCTGAATGGAAACATCCAGAGATGCAATTGGCTCGTCCAAGAGAAGAATCTTTGGACTTGTTGCAAGAGCACGAGCAATAGCAATACGCTGACGCTGACCACCAGAGAACTGGGATGGGAAGCGGTCAACATAGTCTGGGTTGATACCAACCAGACGCATAAGCTCGCCAATACGAGTATTAATATCCTCTTTATTCCAACCCTGTGCCTGAAGTGGCTCAGCCAAAACGTCATAGACAGGCATACGTGGGTCCAGAGAACTCATTGGATCCTGGAAGATAACCTGAAGATCTTTACGAAGCTCTCTACGCTGTGCAGCGTTCTTAAGCTCAGCAACATCTTTGCCAAGGACCGTAATACGACCATCCTCAGGCTTCAGCAGATCCATAATCTGCATCAGAGTTGTTGACTTACCAGAACCGGACTCACCAACAAGCGCAAGGGTTTCTCCTTCATGGATTTCAAAACTTGCACGGTCAACCGCAGTCATAGTGCCCTTGCTGCGTCTAATAAAGCCCTTACCCTGAACAGGGAATGTCTTGGTAAGATTCTCAACCTTGAGTACAACAGGACGCTCATTACGAGGGACATCAACCCATTTTGGAAGGATTGGCTCAAAGTCTGGATACACCTCAGCATAGGTGAGGTTCTTCTCGCAAATCTCCTGAAGGTGGTGGCAAGATGCCAGGTGGCCCTCAGCAGCATTTGCAGAAAGCAGCACTGGCTCTTTCTTGGAGCATTCCTCGGTAGCCATAGGACAACGTGGGTTAAAAGGACAACCAGTTGGAATAGCAGCAAGTGATGGTGGATTGCCCTTAATAGGAACAAGCCTATGCTCTGCCTGAAGGTGAGGTTTTGGAACAGCACCCAGAAGGCCCATGGTATAAGGATGGCGAGGCTCAGCAAAAAGCGTATCAACACTTGCGCGCTCTACGCCACGACCTGCATACATAACCATAATGTCATCAGCAGTACCTGCAACAACACCAAGGTCGTGAGTAATCAGAACAACTGCTGCGCCCGTCTCTTTCTGTGCAACCTTCAAGACGTCAAGAATCTGAGCCTGAATAGTTACGTCAAGAGCGGTGGTTGGCTCGTCTGCAATGATGATGTCAGGATTGTTTGCAATA
The DNA here is from genome assembly GCA_916048235.1 of uncultured Atopobium sp. Lineage (GTDB taxonomy): Bacteria > Actinomycetota > Coriobacteriia > Coriobacteriales > Atopobiaceae > Lancefieldella. Next base: position 2,962 of record CAJZGX010000040.1, on the reverse strand, counting down.
GCAATTGCAATAACAACACGCTGGCGCATACCACCAGAGAACTCATGTGGGAAAGAATCCAAACGATTCTCTGGATCAGTAATACCAACAATGGAGAGAAGCTCAATACAACGCTTACGAACGTCTGACCTGCTCATATGAGGATTGTGGGTAAGCAGAGCCTCTGCAAGCTGATCTCCAATAGAGAACATTGGAGTCAAAGCAGACAGTGGATCCTGGAAGATCATAGAAATCTTAGTGCCACGAAGCTCTGACATCTCTTCGTCGGTCTTACCAATGAGCTCCTCATTACCAAGCTTAATAGAGCCAGTAACATGAGCGTTGTCATCAAGAAGACCAATAAGAGACAGAGCAGTTACTGATTTACCAGAACCAGACTCACCTACGATACCAAGAGTACGGCCGCCCCAAAGGTCAAAGTTAACACCGCGAACTGCGTCTACACGACCAGCCTCAGTATTAAAGGAAACCTTAAGGTTACGAACAGAAAGAACTGGATCTCCTGTTGGAGCACCCTTTGGACCGTTTGACTCAAGCAGCTCGTAGCGAAGGACATCGTCCATCTCTACACTTCCCTGCTTTGTTGAAGTAGTAGTAGTGTCAGACATTATGCACGCTCCGTAGTTTCTTCAGAAACGATGCTACCCTCAAGATCGCCAAGCTGAGCGTCATCCTTGGAAGAATCCTCTTCCTGATCTTTGACGCTACCAGCGGCGCGTGAATAAGGGTCAAAGGCATCGCGAAGGCCATCGCCGATGAGCTGCAGGCCAACACAAACAACAATCAGAAATGCCGATGGAATCAGAATCATCCATGGAGTAGTAAGCATTGCAGAAGAACCAGCACTCAGAAGGTAACCAAGAGAAGTATCTGGTGCTTTGATACCAAGACCCAAGAAGCTGAATGCAGTCTCAGAGTTAACGCCGCCAATAACAGCCAAGACCAAGTCAATAATAAGAATTGAACCAAGGTTTGGAATAAGGTGACGAACAATGATGGTAAATGGTGGAACACCCATATACTTAGCAGCCTTGACGTAATCTCTCTCACGCAAAGACAGAGCCATGGTGCGGATAGTACGCGCGCGGCCAATCCAACCAAAAGCAGTCAGACCAAAGATAAGCATGAGCCAACCAGACTCACCACCTGCTGCACGAACAATCATAGCAACCAGCAAGAAGCTAGGAATGACCATGAGCATATCAAGAAGCCACATACCGATCTTCTCTGGAATGCCACGGACATAGGCAATGGCAGTACCAATAATTGCAGAGATGATAGTAGTCAAGATTGCGTAGCTAATACCAATGGTCAACGAACGACCAAGGCCGTGGACAACGCAGGCATACAGGTCAATGCCAGCACCATCAGTACCAAACCAATGCTTTGCATTAGGAGCCACATTAATTGCAGTAAAGTCCGCATCTGTGTAATTAAACGGAGTGGCATATGGTCCAAAAACTGCAATGAGAACCATAATTCCAAGAATAATCAAACCGATTACTGCAGAACGCTGGCGGAAGAAACGCCTTGCAATCAGGCCAGCATAGCTAATTCTTTTAACTTCTTTATTGTCAGACTTAGCATCTGCCTGAAGCTCACGCTCAGCGTTAGTAAGACCTGCATCAATGGAGACGTTTTTCTCGTCTTTGTTCTGAAGCTCTTCTTTAGACATGTCCGCCTCCTTAGCTCATCTTAATTCGTGGATCAAGAGCAGCAGCAAAGAGGTCAGCCAGAAGAGCGCCAACAAGAGTCATTGCGCCAGAGAATGCTGCAACTGCAACTGCACCGTGAATATTGTTGTTGTTAATACAGTTAATGAAGTACTCACCAAGACCGTGAATTGCAAAGACCTTCTCGGTCATAACAGCACCTGTGAAGATACCTGCAAGAGAGAAAGCAACTGAAACAGCGGTTGGAATCAAAGAAACGCGAAGAGCGTGCTTACGAATTGCCTTCTTACGAGTAAGTCCCTTTGCGCGAGCAGTACGGACATAGTCTGCGTGCATCTCGTCAAGCAGGTACGTACGCTGAGAGAGGTGGTAACCAACGGAGCTTACGATAGTAAGAACAATGGTTGGAAGAATAATGTGCTGGAGGAAGTCAATGAGCCAAGTGAAGAAGTTTCCGGTATCTCCACTGGAAAGATCGGTAACGTAGAAAATACGAGAACCGGCACGTGCGTTGATCTCGATTGCCGCAAAAACAATCAAGATTGCCATAACAACGGTTGGAATAACCAGCAAAACCGAAGCAACACCACTTAAGAAGCGGTCCTGCCACTGATACTGACGCTGGGCGGTATAAACGCCCAGGCTAACACCAATAACAACTGACAAAATAGTTGCTGGAGTCATAAGCTCAATAGAAGCCATAAACTTAGAGCTCATCTCACGGTTAACATTATCGCCTGTTGGAGTCATACCAAGATCAAACTTGGTAAATAGATTGGTAACCCAAACCTGATAACGTTCAATAACTGGAGTCTTATCATTCAGATTAGTCCTATACAGGTTTTCCTCAATAGACTCCTGTGGAGGACGTGGAGTACGCTGCTCAAAGTTGGAGCGTGGGTTCATAAATGATGATGCGAGGAAGAATGTGAGCGAAGTTGCAACAAAAATCATCACAATGTAGCTCAAAATCCTCTTTGTAACGTACCAAACAAACCGTGCCATTGACTCTCCTCACCGCCTTGCGCTTATCCACCCGATAAGCGAGGTTTTCTCGGTATGGCAACCTAGCATTCCTACAACAAACATGCCGTGAATACACAGCAAAGTGCAATTTTACCATGGATAAGCTGCTTAACCCAAAAAATATCTCTTAGATAAGCAAGATTATGCATACCAATCCCAGTAAAACGTATCCACATATAATGACTGTTTGACTCCAGCGTACAGGTCACAATCAAATTTGTTTACATATGAGAAACGTTATTGAAAATTCTGTTAAGAAGTAA
>CAJZGX010000039.1:0-10351 GCA_916048235.1 uncultured Atopobium sp. | reverse complement strand
ATCTTCCACCTCCCCGCTTTCTAAGTTATATGAAGTCGTACCCAGATTCTGGGCTACCCAATCTATATTTCCACGAACGGCACACTTGAGCTCTTCCAGCGAATCAAATTTTTTAGATTCCCTCAGTCTCTTCACAAATACCGTCTGAACCTGCGAGTCATATAAGTTGCCGCTAAAACCTAGGAGGTTAGCTTCAAGTAAAGGCCCTGTTTGAGACTCAAATGACGGAGCTTTTCCCACATTAACCGCAGCGGGCCATGCTGTTGCGCCATGAACCACATAGCACGCATACACGCCGTCTTGAGGAATGCAATCACGTAGGTCAAGCGAAACATTTGCAGTTGGAAAGCCAAAACCAGTACCCTGGCCTCGACCGTGCTTGACTACGCCGCTCACAAAGTGCCAGCGGCCCAACAGGCTTCCTGCTTCCTCAACTTTACCCTGCTCAAGCAAGTCCCTAATACGAGTTGCAGAGATTTTCTGTCCACCTGAGCAAAAGAGCTCATGGGCGTGAACTGCAAAGCCATGCTTATGTCCAAGCGAGGTTAGCAACGCGCTTCCTTCAGCTCCTTGTGCGCCCAAGCCAAAGTCAGAACCCACATGAACGGACGCAGCCGAAACACTTGGAAGCAGCTTGTCCTCGACGTATTGCGTAGCGCTCAATGCCGCAAACTCGCGGGTAAAGTGGTGCACCAAGATGCCATCCACTCCCCATGCGGCAAGCGCGCGAAGCCTATCTTCTCCCGAAAGCAATCGTCGAGGAGACCCATCAAACAGCACCTCAACAGGGTCTGGTAGAAACGTCACAGCCACAAGTGGTACATTGCGAGCTGCGGCGTCCTTTTTTGCGCTGGCGAGAAGACCTTGGTGGCCCTCATGAAGTCCGTCAAAGACACCAAGCACGCACACGCAAGGCTGCCTGTAGCAGTCAGAACGCAATGTATAGAAGTCGGCATCACCAAGCTCACGTGGAGCTGGCAGATAACTTCCATACAAAACGGATTCTCTTATGCGTTCTACCTTGTTCACGTGCGTCCTTACTTACACAAAATACCTTGAGAGAAGTTAGTCTGGCAGACAAGACAGGAACCCTGCCTTGACCAAATTCCTACGAGAGCTTCATTCCACACAAGACTGACCAGCGAGTTATGAGCAATCTCAGAGAGATCTTCTGGAATACCAAAACGTTTTCCAACCTCAACACACTTGTATTCTGCTGCAGTCAACCTGTGCACAGGGTATCCCAGAATCTCAGTTGGATTGAGACGTTTAGCTTCAAGCATCTGAGCTGGGCTTTGTTCAAGCTCTTCTAATAAAGCACAGCTACCGAGCGTGATTGGACCAGAGAACGTCCTTCTCAGGCCACTAATATGAGCCTCTGTTCCAAGAGACTGACCAAGGTCTCGAGCAATACTTCTAATGTAGGTGCCTTTTGAAACGTCAAACGCAACCGTCCATACCAGTGATTCATCCGTAGTAGAAGGTTTGCGCACTGCCAAAAGAGTAGCGTCGTAAATAGAGACTCTACGTGCTGTTAGTTCTGGCGTCTTACCTTCACGAACAAGCTGATAGGCACGCTTGCCATCAACAGAGATTGCAGAAACTGCTGGTGGCAGCTGATCTACAGTGCCCACCAGCTTTGCGCATGCATCGCGAGCAAACTCTTCCTCGCGCAACTCCGCTGGGACAGGTGCCGTGGCCACAATCTCACCGTCTGCATCATCGGTTGAAGTACGAGCCCCAAACGAAATGTCGGCTACATACCCCTTGCGGTCAAGCGTCAGAAGGCCCAAAAGCTTTGTAGCAAGTCCAATGCCCACTACCAGCACGCCGCTAGCATTAGGATCCAAGGTACCTGCGTGACCCACGCGTTTCTCGCCAAATGCACGGCGAACACGAGAAACCACGTCATGGCTGGTTAAGCCAAGCGGTTTGTCAACAGCGATAAGTGCGTTAATTCCACTAGCTCCTCGCTTCACCTATGACTCCTTGTCAAGCGCGAGAAGATTAATAAGCAGCGGGACTATCTGGGTAAACACATCGTCAATGGTGCCTTCAGCGGTAAAGCCTGCGGCAGCAGTGTGTCCGCCGCCACCCATTTGACGAGCCACGCCAGAAATATCTAGCTGAGATTTGGAACGCAGATTGCCACGAACTTTTCCGCCGTCAACCTCTTTGAGGAAGAGAGCAATTTCAGTCCCCTCAACACAGCGCACAACATCTACCAGGCCATCCATCTCTGCTAGAGGAACACCTGATGCAGAAAGATCTGCGGCAGTAACGTAGCTGTAGGCAACGCGACCCTCACCAAAGGTGAGAATACGACCCATAACCTTTGCGGCAAGATGAAGATAGGCCAAGCGATCACTCTGGTAGACATGAAGCGCAATCTGAGATGGAGAAGCGCCTGCTTCTACCAGCAAACTTGCTACCTCAAAAGCTTCGCCGTCAGCGTTTTGATACTGGAAACGGCCAGTATCAGTTACCAGCGCACACATAAGGCATTGTGCCTCAGATGGAATAAGCTCTGTACCTAAATGACAGGCAAACTCGGTGATAATGACACCGGTTGCCGCTGCATCAGGACGCACAAGCCCTGCATTCCAATACACGTTGTTATAGGGGTGATGGTCAAGCACTGCTACCGTCTTGGAGCGCTCCATCAGCGCTTCTGCATCAGCCAAACGACCTGCAGTAGAAAGATCTACGCAGATAAAAAGATCTGGAGTTCCCTCGTACTTATTTGCAGGGACAAAGCTCTCAGTACCATCAAGAAACTTGTAAATACGTGGTACTTCCCCATCAGCATCTGCCAAAAGATTAATGACAGTTTTGCTAGGCCATCTTCTCTGAATAATGGAAGAAAGTGCTAATCCAGAGCCAATCGCATCTCCATCAGGAGAAGTATGTGCGCAAACAACGATTGACGAGGCCTGCTCAATCAGAGCTATAACCTCGTCAAACTCTGGACGACTGACTTTTGTATTCAGTGACGTCACTTACTTACGCCTCCTCGTCAGAATTCTCTTCATCAGAAGCTAGAGGGTATCCAAACTCGTCTTTCTCGACACCAAGCGTTGGTGGAACTACCTCAAGTGCCTGAGCAATGCGCTCAGCCTCATCGGTAGTGGTATCAATTTTGAAATCAAGCTCAGGGGTTACACGCCAGTTCAGCGCGTGGCCCAAAAGCGAGCGAATCCTACCCTTAGCACGCTTTAGGGCTGCAAGGACCTTCTCGTAGCGATCAGGCTCACAGCTTACATAGGCACGCATAAAGGACTTATCAACCGAGACCTCGCAGCTTGTGACAGTCACAAGCTGGAGATCAGGGTCGGAAATTTCAAACAAAAGGATCCAGCTGAGCTTTTCTCGAGCAATCTCATTAGTACGACGAGAAAACTGATTCTGTTTCATGCTGTCCCTTCTTACTCGGTACGAGCCACCTGCTCAATGCGATAGCCCTCAAGCTGGTCGCCAGGCTTGATGTCCTGGAAGTTCTCAAGGCCAATACCGCATTCGTAGCCGGATTTAACGCTCTTAACGTCGTCTTTGAAGCGCCTGAGCGATGCAATCTTTCCATCGTAGACAACAAAGCCGTCACGGATGAGGCGGATGTTATCGTCGCGGGAAATCTCACCCTCAGAAATCATGCAGCCGGCAGCAATACCAACCTTAGGTACCTTGAAGGTGTCGCGAACTTCAGCAACGCCGGTTTGGACTTCCTGCTCAGTTGGCTTAAGCATACCAATACGAGCTGCGTCAATCTCTTCGATTGCCTTGTAGATGACGCTATACGTTCTAATCTCAACGCCTACGCGCTCTGCAGCAAGTTTAGCCTTTGCATCTGGACGGACGCCAAAGCCAATGATGATTGCGTTGGATGCGTCTGCCAGAACAACGTCTGTCTCGGTAATGCCACCAACAGCAGAGTGGATGGTGCTGATACGAACCTCGGACTGGTCCATCTTGTCCAAAGAATCCTGGAGAGCCTCGATGGAGCCCTGAACGTCAGCCTTGATAATGAGGTTGAGTTCCTTGACGTCACGGTCAGCCATGGTGTCAAAGAGGTTCTCGAGGGTAACGTGCTTAACACGGTTCTGCTCTTCAATACGAGCCTTAAGGGCGCGCTGATCAGCAAGCTCACGAGCGTCGCGCTCCTCCTGGAAGACGCGGAACTCATCGCCTGCGCCAGGAACGGTTTGCAGACCAAGAATCTCAACTGCATCAGAAGGACCAGCGGTAGTAACTGCGTTGCCCTTAGGATCAAGCATTGCACGGACGCGACCGAATGCCATACCAGCAACAAGAGCGTCGCCGATGTGGAGTGTGCCGCGTGTAACCAGAACAGTAGCAACAGAGCCGCGACCACGGTCAAGCTTAGCCTCAAGAACGTTACCAGACGCAAAGGTGTCTGGATTGGCCTTCAGCTCAAGGACATCTGCCTGCAAAAGAATAGTCTCGAGAAGATCGTCGATGCCCAAATTCTGCTTAGCGGAGATATCAACAAACATGTTCTGTCCGCCCCACTCCTCAGGAATAACACCGTACTCGGTGAGCTCCTGACGAACACGGGTAGGATCTGCGCCTGGCTTATCAATCTTGTTGACTGCAACAACAATTGGAACACCAGCAGCCTTTGCGTGGTTGATAGACTCAATGGTCTGAGGCATAACACCGTCGTCTGCAGCAACAATCAGAATGACAATATCGGTAACCTTTGCACCACGAGCACGCATTGCGGTAAAGGTCTCGTGACCTGGGGTATCGATGAAGGTAATCTCACGGCCGTTAATGGTGACCTGAGAAGCACCGATTGCCTGTGTAATACCACCAGCCTCACCAGCTGCAACGCCAGTGTGACGGATTGCGTCCAGAAGCGATGTCTTACCGTGGTCAACGTGACCCATGACGGTAACTACTGGAGGACGTGGCTTCAAATCCTTAGGATCATCGTAGAAGGTGAAGGAATTCTCCTCCTCCTTGGACATGATCTTAATCTGGCGACCAAGGTCATCAGCAACAATCTCAATAAGCTCATCAGACATGGTCTCGGTAAGCGTCAGAGGATTGCCAAGCAGGAACAGGCGCTTAATGATGTCATTTGCAGGAACGCCAAGAAGCTCAGCAAGTTCTGAGACAGTAGAGCCCTGAGGAACCTTTACGGTATCAAGCTGGGAAATATCCTGGTCATTTGCAAGTGCTTCCTCAATACGCTGCTCCATAGCAGCCTCTGCAGCCTGCTTCTGACGACGCTCTTTGCGCTTTTTACGGCGGCCAGTGGACTCACGGCTTGCCTCTTCAATAGCAACGCGAGCCTCATCCAAAACGCGGCTTCTGTTGTAAGCCTCTGCCTCACGTGCCATGCGGCTATAACGGTCTTCTCCGTCATCTCCACCGCGACGATTCTTCTTGCGCTTGCCGTTTGGACGCTCATCAGACAGGGAAGCATCATCGCGCTCATTCTTGAAGTTATGACGAGAAGGAGCACCACTTGCCTCGCTTGCATTAGCGCGAGCGTGGTTTCTAGGTCCCTTCTCAGCCTTCTTCTGAGCAGCGGACTCCGCTGCCTGCTGCTTCAATACCTCTTCCTGCTGAGCAATCTGGTCAAGCAGGTTGTTGAAGGAAGGAGCAGCCTTAGGAGCGGTATCCTTTACGCGGTTACGCTCGGCCTCTTCAGCCTCAAGACGCTTCTTCTCCTCCTCAGCGCGGCGGCGCTCCTCTTCTTTCTTGCGAGCAGCCTCCTCTTTTGCGCGCTTCTTCTCTTCTTCAGCACGCTCAGCCTCACGCCTTGCCTCTGCAGCAAGTCGCTCAGCCTCTGCTGCCTCTGCAGCAGCCTTTGCCTCTTTGGCAGCAGCCTCTTCCTCAGCAGCCTTCTGAGCTGCAATTTCAGCGGCACGAGCCTCCATAATAGGCTGGAGTTTCTTACGAACAATAGAGATATATGCATCTTCAAGCGTAGAAGAAGCAGACTTTGCAGGAATCTTCATGTCCGCAAGGTGCTCGAGCAATTCCTTGCTCTGCATACCATATTCTTTGGCAAGGTCATGTACACGCATTTTTGCCATATATGAAAACCTTCCGGTTGACGGGATAGTTACAGGTAGTTGACTAGATCAGTGAGTCTGGATCAGAAGAAATCTCTGCATTCTCCATATCATCATGAATGCCACAGAAATCAGAACCAGGTCTTGCCATATTGCGGCAAGGAGTTCCGTTAGGGCTCACATACTTGCAACGATGAGCAATCTCTTCCTCGTCAACAGTCTCTTCAACAACCTCAGGAAGGTTGTTCAGAATGCTTGCAGCAAGGGATTCGTTCTTGATGTCAATGTGAAGACCAGTTAGGCGAGCAGCAAGGCGAGCATTCTGACCCTCTTTACCAATTGCCAAAGACAGCTGATCATCAGGAACAATAACAGTTGCGTGTCCCGTAGCGCCATCAACAATAACGCGAGAAACGCGTGCAGGTGAAAGTGCAGACGCAACGCAACGAGCAGCATCGTCAAACCAAGGCACAACGTCAACGCGCTCTCCACGAAGCTCAGAAACTACGGTGCGAACACGGCTGCCCTTAGGACCAACGCAAGCACCAACTGGATCAAGGCGCTCGTCAACGGAAGAAACAGCAATCTTGGAACGGACGCCAGCCTCACGAGCAATAGAGCGGATGCTTACAACACCGTCATAAACCTCTGGAACCTCAAGCTCAAAGAGACGACGGATAAGATCTGGATGGGTACGAGAAACAACAATTGGTGGACGCTGACGCTCACCACGAACTGCTGGCTGAGTTGCATTAGGATCGCGAACGTCTACGATAATTGCCTTAATGCGCTGGTTGTGAAGGTAACGCTCGCCTGCTGGACGCTCATCGCGCTCATCAGGGAAACGACGCTGGTCAAAGTGTGGAAGCTCTGCCTCAACACCCTCACGAATCTTAATGATGGTGAAATCAGGAGTGGACTGAAGAACAGTACCTGTGATGATGTCACCAATGCGGCCACGGAACTCATCATAAATCTGAGCACGGGCGGCATTGCGCACAAGGGTCTTAATCTCTGCCTTAGCATGCTGTGCAGCAATACGGCTGGTATCTGGAGGAGTTACGTCTACCTCGTCAAACTCAGTGTACTCACCAGTCTCCTCATCTGGCTCACCCTTAGGGACAAGCTCATAGACGTAGACACGACCAGTAGCCCTATCAATGGTGACACGGGCGCCAAAATCAAGATGAAGGACGTCAGCATAGCTTTTTGCCAGAGACTGCTCCAAACGGTCCAGAAGATACAACTCATCGATGTGCTTCTCCTGGCAAAGCAACATCAAAGCTTCCATCATTTCAGATGCCATGAATAATCCTCTCTATCTACTTCTTGGCTGAGGCCGAGAAATCAAAAACTGGTTTAATAACGCACTTCTTTAACTCAGACAAATCAACAGTACAGACCTCGTCTTCAGTCTGGATTGAGATAGTTGTACCCTCAATGCCCAAGAGTTTGCCGGTAAATTTACGGCGTCCCTCTGTGGCGGTAGTCTGAAGCTGAATCTCTTCTCCTGCAAAGCGCTCAAAGTCTTTTGCGCGGCGAAGTGGACGAGCCATTCCTGGAGAAGAAACCTCCAAGGTAAATGATGCTGGGAATGGATCAAGCTCATCTATGGTCTCTGAGATCCATGATGTTTCCTGAGCAACCTCATCAAGAGAAATGGTCTCTGCCTTCTCGTCATCATGGTCAATTCTTACTCTGACCACAGGATTCTTAGAAGAACCAACAATCTCAACATCAACAATATCAATGTGGTGATTGAGTGCAGCCTGCTCTAGTGCGGACAAGATTTTCTGTGTTGCACCTTCGTTTTGCATTTGACCTCCTCATCTACATACAGAAAGGAAGCGGGGTCAAAACTCAACCCCACTTCCAACTAATAACAACTACGTTTAGAGATATCTTACGAGATAAAGGGCTTCTCGTCAAGTGTTTTTGCTGTTAGGCAACGATATTCACAAGTCGACCCTTAACAACAATGACTTTTCTAATCTCTTTACCCTCAAGCTGATCGGCAATTGCCTCAGTTGCGGCTGCAGTGAGCTCTTCCTCAGAAGCATCGGCAGCAACCTCAATGCGAGCGCGGACCTTGCCCTTAAGCTGAACAGCAATTTCAACGGTATTGCTCTTTGCCTGCTCTGGGTCAAACTCCGGCCAAGGCTGGTGATAGACAGGTGTGTCTTTACCCAGAGCCTCGTGGCTGAGCTCCTCAGCCCAGTGAGGAATGATTGGAGCCAACATGGCAACAACATCATTTGCAACCTTGTAGCAAAGTGCAGCATCTCTAGACTCTGCAGGAACCTCGTTGATATAGGCGCTTGCTGCATTAACCAGCTCCATGACTGCAGAAATAGCAGTGTTGAACTGGCCCTTGTCAAACTCGGTGGTGCAGCGGATTCCCATAGCGTTGAGGACACGGTTGAGCTCAAGCGACTTTGCATCCAAAGCTGTGTGGTCGAGTACGGCAGAAGCATCAGCGGTGCGAGAGAGTTCCCAAACCACACGCCATGCGCGCTTAATGAAGCGATTTGCACCTGCAACGACTTTCTCGTCCCAGTCAAAATCCTTCTCTGGTGGAGCAACAAAGAGAATGGCAAGACGCATCGTATCTGCACCATAAGGCTCAATGACAGAGCTTGGAGGTACAACGTTACCCTTTGACTTTGACATGGTGTCGCCATGCTCATCCTTGACCATGCCCTGGGTCATCAGGTTCTTAAATGGCTCGTCAATAGCAATCATACCCAGGTCACGAAGGACCTTAGTAAAGAAACGAGAATACAGAAGGTGCAGAATTGCATGCTCAATGCCACCAATGTAGTTATCTACCGGCATCCAGCGGTCCACTGACTCCTTAGAGAAAGGAAGCTCGGTGTTGTGTGGATCACAGTAGCGCAGATAATACCAGCTAGAGCAAGTGAAAGTGTCCATGGTATCAGTGATACGCTGAGCTGGCTTGCCGCACTTTGGACAGGTGGTCTCTACAAACTCCTTGCACTCTGCAAGAGTGTCGCCTGCCGCCAGGTCAAGATTGTCTGGAAGCATAACAGGGAGCTGATCATAAGGAACTGGGACGTCACCGCAGCAATCGCAATGAATCATTGGAATTGGATTGCCCCAATAACGCTGCCTTGAGATGAGCCAGTCACGAAGGCGGAACTGAACAGTTCTACGTCCAACGTTGTGCTCAGTCAGATAGGCAACAACTGCCTCTTCTGCCTCTGAATGCTTACCACCACGAAGTCCAGTGAAAGGACCAGACTGGACAAGAATGCCAACGGTATCCATTGGTCCATCCCAGTCAACAGAGGTTACCTTGTACTCGGAAACTCCCTTGAGCTCCTCATAGATATCAGTTCCCTCTTCGCAAATGATAGGAATAATAGGAAGGTCATACTTCTTAGCAAAGTCAAAGTCGCGCTTATCGCCTGATGGAACACCCATAACAGCGCCGGTACCATAGTCAAGAAGGACGTAGTCAGCAACCCAAATTGGTACGGTCTGTCCAGTAACAGGGTTAATTGCGTAACGGCCAGTGAATACACCGTGTTTCTCGCGGTCTGTTCCCTGGCGATCAATGGAAGAAACCTTTACGGCCTCCTCGTGAAGGGCGTCAAAGGCAGTCTTGTATTCTGAATCCCCTACCAGCTCAGCAGCAAGCTTGGACTCTGGTGGAAGCAGCATGAACGTACAGCCATAGATGGTATCTGCACGAGTGGTAAAGACAGTCATCTTGGTATCGGTTGGCGTGACACCATCAGTGTCTGCCAGGGTGAAGTCAATCTCTGCACCCTCGGAGCGACCAATCCAGTTTGCCTGCATGGCACGAACACGCTCTGGCCAGCCCTCAAGCTGGTCAAGGTCGTCGAGGAGTTCCTGAGCGTAATCAGTGATGCGCAGGTACCACTGAGAGAGCTCGCGTTTCTCTGGAACCGTGCCACAGCGCCAGCACTTACCGTTAACTACCTGCTCGTTTGCAAGAACAGTTTTATCGTTAGGACACCAGTTAACAGGGCTTGTTGCACGATATACCAGACCCTTCTCAAGCATCTTGAGGAAGATCCACTGACCCCACTTGTAGTACTCAGGGTCACATGTGTTAAACATGCGGTCTTTGTCGTAAGCAAAGCCCATGCGGAACATGGTCTTTACAGCCTGGTCAATATTCTTATGAGTCCACACAGAAGGCTGGGTATTGTGCTTAATAGCAGCGTTTTCTGCAGGAAGACCAAAAGCGTCAAAGCCCATTGGATGCAAAACGTCAAAGCCACGCATACGAGCCTGACGAGCCATAGCATCACCAATGG
>CAJZGX010000038.1:0-10479 GCA_916048235.1 uncultured Atopobium sp. | reverse complement strand
GCACGTAAAAATTTTAACTTTTGGTAATGAAAAATGTAGGCTGCCTTGCTCACTGTCTCTGAGCGCTTAGACTTGGTTTTAAGCCCTAGGTTTAATTTTGAGTGCTTAGATTCTCTTCAACAAAAGCGCGCACCATTTCCGCATTATCATGTTGGCCAATAAGTTCCATATACGGAATAATCGTCTGCATTATTGAAAGCGCCTTGTCAGTATTTCCACTCCGGAATTCAGACCGACCAATCAAATAAAAAATTACCGGTAAAAGTATCTGCTCATGGCTTTCAATACTCAAATCTCTTGCCAGATACGCATGCTGAGCAGCTTCTTCAAACCTTCCCTCAAGATCCAAGCAGGAAGATATATTAACTTCAAGGTTGATGCGGACAATCGTAAAGTCATTGCTGCTTGATTGCTGATCGGAAAGGTTTCTTGCAAGTTCTTCTCCCACTCGAATAGCCTCAATACGAGCTTCCTTTTGCTGAAGTGCCACAACCATCAAACCGATTATTTCAGCTTCAATAGGAGATAAAAGTTCATGTCGAAAATCAGATAGGTCAATATGAGGCTTTGTAAGCTCCAAAGCCTCACGTAACTTGACGTATGAATCTTCAGGATTCTTGTTCTGCTTGAGTTGTGCGGCTGCCTGTATAAGTAAAACTGACTGCCGCTCCAATGCATGAGATGCATCATTTTCACTCAAGCCCTCCAGCAAGGATAGGCCTTGTTGGATTTTACCTGCTTCTATAAGCAGACTTGCTCGTCTTGTAATCTCATTAAAGCTACGTTGGCAATCACTTTGATAAAAAACGTCACAAAGCTGATAGGTACTCGCCCCAAGTCTACTCAACAATGCGTCGAGAATTACCTTGGAGGGCATCTGGCGGCCATTTTCAATTCTTGAAAGAGAAACTGGGGAGCAAATACCCTCTGCAAGCTGCTCCTGCGTCAATCCCTTACTATGACGAAGAGAATAAATAGTCTCTCCTAAAGAGTTCCCTTTCAAATTTCATCCCATCTTTAATCGCTTGCCCCATCAAAATATGACAAAGGCTACGAAAGCAGGAACTCCCTGACGCGAGCGGCAATACCTTCGGCGTCCAGGCCAAAGTGCGAAAGCAGCACGTCGCCTGGAGCGGACGTACCAAAGGTACGCATACCAGCAAAGCGCATGGGCGTGGGCAGCTGCTCGGCCAGAAGCTCGGCAACTGCAGCTCCAAGGCCTGTTGCCACGTTGTGCTCCTCAACGGTTACCACATGACGGGTCTTCTCGGCAGATGCCAAAATAACTTCCTCGTCCAAAGGCTTAATGGAGAACACATCAATGACCTCAGCAGAAATCTTCTCCTCTGCCAGCAAATCAGCGGCAGCGAGCGCCTGAGCAACCTCAACACCGCAGGCAGCAATGGTAACGTCGGTGCCCTCACGCAGGACGTTTGCAAAAGGCAGTCCACCCTTGAAGGACTCGTCGTAGATATCGGCAACCTTGTGGCGACCCATGCGCACGTAGAAGGGACCATCGGCCTCGGCAGCAAGCCTAAGCGCAGCCTTAGTAGCGTTGTAATCTGCAGGAACAAGCACGCGCATCTGAGGCAGGGCGCGCATCATGCCAATGTCCTCAAGGGACTGGTGAGTGGCGCCGTCCTCTCCTACGGTAATGCCTGCGTGCGTAGGGCAAATCTTCACGTTGAGGCCGGAGTCGCAGACGGTGTTTCTAATCTGATCGTAAGCGCGACCGGTTGCAAACACGGCAAACGAGCCGGTAAACACGGTGCGTCCCGTAAGTGCCAGACCTGACGCAACGCCTACCATGTTCTGCTCAGCAATTCCCACGTCAACCATGCGCTGTGGGAAGGCCTTCTGGAGGTCGGCAAGTTTAGTGGAGCCGGCAAGGTCTGCGTCAACGGCCACAATATCGTGACCCTCGTTTACCAGCTCAACAAGAGTCTGACCATATGCCTCACGAGTTGCTCTAGACATTGGCAACCTCCTTACCTTCACCCTGAAGATCAATCAAAAGAAGCTCTCTTGCAGCATCAAGTTCTTCTCGCGCAAGATCAGCCTGCTCGGCCGAAGGGGCGTTTCCGTGCCAGGAAGCCTTGTCCTCCATAAACGAGACGCCTTTGCCCTTGACAGTCTGGCAAATAACCACGGTAGGTGCGGTGTTTCCTGCCTCGCGACCATCTCGTGCGGCGAGAAGAGCCTGGCGCACCTCGGTGACCTCGTGACCGTTAACACGCAGTACGTTCCAGCCAAAGGAACGGAACTTCTCGTCAATATCGCCAAGAGAGCACACGTCAGTTACGTGGCCGTCAATCTGCAGATTGTTGAGGTCCACAATGGCAATGAGGTTATCCAGCTTCTGGTGAGCAGCAAACATGCACGCCTCCCAGTTAGAGCCCTCCTGCAGCTCGCCGTCGCCCAGAAGGACAAATACCTTCTTGGCGCGCTCGCCGCTTGCCAAAGCGTCCATAGAAAGTCCCAGAGCGCATCCTGCCGCTACCGAGAGACCCTGACCAAGAGAGCCAGAGCAAACCTCAATACCAGGACATGCATGGCAGTCTGGATGGCCCTGCAGACGACTACCAAGCTGGCGGAGAGTAACCATATCCTCGTCATGGAGCCAATCAAGCAGGTGGTACGCAGCGTACAGTACAGGTGCAACATGACCCTTGGACAGGAAGAACCTATCCTCGGTGTGGTCCTCTGGGTTGTTGTGGTTGTACTTCATAACTCCCGAGAAGAACAGTGTAGCCACAATATCTGCCGCACTGAGAGAGCCGCCGGGATGACCTGACTTGCTTTTCTCGAGCATGTCAATGACATCGCGCCTCAGCGTATTAGCTGCAAGCTTGAGCTCATCATCGGTGAGGTTGCGCTCGGGTAATGCAGATGTTCCCATTCTCATCCTCTCAAAACAAGTACGCCCAACCTAAGCTGGGCGTACCACAATCACTATTTATTGCTGAGCCTTAACCTTTTCCCAGTCTGCCTCAAAAGACTTAAGACCGGCGTCGGTCAGAGGGTGCTTCAGGCACTTCTTTAGAGCACCAAATGGAACGGTTGCAATGTCAGCACCAAGCAGAGCTGCCTGTGTTACGTGGTTTGGCGTACGGACAGAAGCCGTAATAATCTCTACGGTGTGATCAACGTTTTTATCCCATGCATAGTTCTCAATGCAAGAAACAACGGTTCCCAGCTGCTCAATGCCGTCCTCACCGATGTCATCAAAACGACCAACAAAAGGCGAGATATAACGAGCGCCAGCATTTGCTGCAAGAAGAGCTTGAGGTGCCGAGAAAATCAGCGTCATGTTGACGCGAATTCCCTCAGAAGCAAGCTGATGAGTAGCAGCAAGACTCTCTGCGCAGATAGGAAGCTTAACAACAATGTTTGGAGCAAGCGAAGCCAGGTGACGGCCCTCTTCAATCATGCCCTCAGTTGTTGTTGCCGTTGACTCAGCAGAAACAGGAAGTCCCTCGCAAAGCTGAGCAATCTTAACCATATGAGACTCAAAGTCGGCTAGCTTTCCGCCAATCTTTGCATACAGCGATGGGTTGGTAGTAACGCCTGCCAAGCAGCCCCAGCTAAGAGCCTCAGAAATCTCATCGATATCTGCCGTGTCAATAAAGAACTTCATGTGTAATCCTTTCCTGTACAAACCTAAACGAGTTTGGAAACGTACGTCGTACTAAGAAAGAGCTCATCCACATTGTACAGATTCTTATGTACCGTCTGTGGCGAGAAACCCAAAACAAGTGCAAAAAGGTCGTTTACCCCTCAAACGCCTTATCAATTTTGCTGCGAACGTAGGTGGAAGCAAAGACAAGATCTTCTTTCCAGTTCTCGTTGCCGGTGTACCACATCTCTGCAACAAAGCGCCTGACGCCCTGAGAAACAAGCTGCGACAGAGCTCCCTCGTAGTCAGTGGTACCGGTAGAGAATGGAATCTCGCGATACGCACCAGCAACAGTCTCCTTGAGGTGAGCTGCAAAGATATGGCCTGCACCAAGAGCAACATCATCAGCAACGGTGTTGCCGTAAATAAACGATGCATTGGTGAGGTTACCAGCGTCGGGATACACACCAAGGTAAGGGCTGTTGATAAGGTTTACGTAGTGCATGGCCTTCTCGACCGTATCCATAAAAGGAGTCTCCATGGTCTCAAAACCCATAACAATGCCCGCCTTAGCAGCCATTTCTACAGCCTTTGCCAGGTTTTCCTCAAAGTACTTGCGGGTATCCTCTGCGCCGTCCTCGTAGTACACATCATAGCCAGCAAGCTGGATAGTATGAAGTCCCAGGTCGCCTGCAAGGTCAAGCGCCTTCTGCATAATCTCAAGGCCACGCTCACGAGTTGCCTGATCGCGAGAACCAAAGGGATACTTACGGTGACCAGAAAGGCACATAGAGCCCAGACGAACGCCAGAGTTTACCATTGCCTGACGAACTGCTGCACGCTCCTCACCAGTCCACTCAAGGCGAGAAAGACGAGCGTCAGACTCATCAACGGAGATCTCAACATAATCAAAGCCAGACTCTCCTGCCACGCTGAGGCGCTCTTCCCAGGTAAGGTCTGTAGGAATAGCCTTCTCGTAGAGTCCCAGCTGATACTTGGACATATCTACTCCTTTTAAAAACAGGCGGCCTTATAAAAGACCGCCTGACTGAAACAGATACTGCTCACTGAACAGGCTTAGTGATTGCCCTGTCCGTAGTAAGCATTTGGACCATGCTTGCGCATGTAGTGCTTGTCCTGAAGGTACTGTGGAGCCTCCTGAACCTTAGGGTTATTAAGCTCGGTGAGTGTTGCCATCTTGGCAACCTCCTCGATGACTACGGCGTGATACACAGCAGCCATTGCGTCTTTACCCCAAGAGAAAGGACCGTGGTTGTGAAGGAGCGTTCCTGGAACCGCAATGGGGTCCAAGTGAGCAAAGCCCTCAACAATAACGTTACCAGTCTCAAGCTCGTAAGCACGCTCTACCTCGTCCTTGGTAAGGCTGCGCACGCAAGGAATATCTCCGTAGAAATAATCTGCATGTGTGGTGCCATAGCAAGGAATAGAGCGTCCTGCCTGTGCCCAAGAAACAGCGTGGGTTGAGTGAGTGTGAACAATTCCGCCGATCTTATCGCCCCATGCACGATACAAGCATGCATGAGTTGGAGTATCGGAAGATGGGTTCATCTCACCCTCAACAACGTTGCCGTCTAGGTCGCAGATGACCAGATTCTCTGGGCTGAGCTCCTCATAGGAGACGCCCGATGGCTTGATAACAAACAGGCCGCGCTCACGGTCAAGCCCAGAAGCATTGCCCCAGGTAAATACTACCAGGCCATGCTTTGGCAGGTCCATGTTTGCTTCATACACTTCATCGCGAAGCTCTTTAAGCATCATAGAGACTGCTCCTTAGAGAACGCTACGGAATGGAACGTTTGGCTCGTGATCGAAGCAATCATGGAAGCCACGGTCGTGATGGTAAGCAAAGCGATCCTTATCCTGTGGATACGTGTAGTGGCCGCCGACCTCCCAGAAGAATGGGTGGAACTTGTAGTCAAGGCGATCCTTACGCATGTCCCAAAGAACCTTAATCTCCTGGACGTCTGCCTGGAAGTTAGTCCAAACATCGTGGTGAATTGGGATAACAACCTTGGACTGAAGAGCCTCAGCCATGCGAAGCATATCGGTTGCTTCCATCTTGTCCTGGATACCAATTGGGTTGCAGCCAAAAGCACCAAAGCAGACGTCTACGCCGCCAAACTCCTGAGCGATGTCTTTACCGTGCTTAGCAAAGTAAATGGAGTAGTGAGAGTCGCCAGAGTGATAGATGTTTCCACCAGGGGTGACAAAGAGGTAGTTAACTGCCTTCTCGTCCATGTCCATTGGGCACTTACCCCAGAGGTCTGGGCGGTTCTCAGAAGTATCAGTAGTGGTAACAATGATGGTACGGTCAAAGGAATCGTATGCAACGATCTCCATGTCCTTAACCTTAACACGGTCGCCAGGCTTAACAACAATGCACTGCTCACGTGGAACGCCCCAGCCAACCCAAATGTCAACTGCATCCTTAGGACCAATAAAGGGAACAGGAATCTCTTTGCCATTCTCGTCAGTAGTAGTCATGTTGTTATTAACAACGTGAGCTGCAAGCTCCTTGGACATGTGGTCCTGATGGATGTGAGTTACTACAACTGCGTCAAGGTTCTTGATAGCAAATGGATCAATAACAAAGGGGACGTTGCGAAGGTTTGGCTGCATCTTACGAACGCCAGCCATGTTTGCCATCTGATGACCAGGCTTCATGAGTCCGTCACCGTGGGTACGCTTACCGTTACCTGCCCAGAAGTCAACAGCAACGTTTGCTCCACCAGGAGTCTTAAACCAAATACCAACGCAGCCGAGCCACCACATCTCAACCTGGCCTGGCTCTACTACGGCATTGTCAATCTCTTCGTTGAGCCAAGTTCCCCACTCAGGGAAGGTGCTCATAATCCAACTGTCGCGTGTGACGTCTTTCAAATCTGCCATTACGCGCTCCTTTCTATAAAACAGAGGACTAGTACTTTGATGTATACGCAGATAATTGAGCGGCGCTCAGGACTTTGCTTGCATGCTCAGAAGCTCATCCTGAGCGCTCACTACAAAACGCAGCCCTACTCCACTACTTTGTAGAGAGCCAGCTGGTCTGTCTCACGATATGCAGCAACAATGTAATCGCTGCCGTCATGCCTATACACCATGCAGTTTGCTGGTCCGAGGTCGTGGTCGATAACGTCTACGGTGTACCCACCGTCAACGTATCTAACAAGCAACAAATCGCGACCATCTTTACGGTTGCCAATGACTGCGCACTTCTCGCCGTTCAGCTCAGCTGCCCAAAGCGCGTGAAGGAAGCTACGCTTCTGTGGGTCACACCAAACCTGCTCATAGCGGTCACGAGTCTCTCCCTCATGCCAAATTGCCAGCGTGTCACCGTGGAACTTGGAGAAGGTAAGAATCTCCAGCTTGCCATCGCCGTCAAAGTCTGTAGCAACAATATCGCTTGTTGGCTGGACCAGAAGGCAGGTGACATCCCAAGCACCCTGAGGGGTGGTTGGTGGCACATATCTAAACACGCCTGCGGCGGTTGAGATCAAAGCATACGATTTATCAGGTGCAGTCCAGAAACCGTGGTTCTGAACCTGATAGTTAGCAACACAAGTCAGCTTAAGCTGGTTGTCTGCCGTGTACTGCTCAAGGTTATCGCTCAGAGGAGCGGCCCAAACAGCACCTGGAGTGCGCCAATCATCCTTGACGCCGGTCTCAGCTCCACCCTTGATAGAGCAAGCAAGAACCCAAAGCTGACCGTCAGCAGCCTTCAAGATGCCAAAACGGTGAACATACGGGAGGTCGCAGAGAATCTGCTCAGACCAAGAACCGTCTGCCTGCTTGGTATAGGATGCAATTGCCGCGTCGTCTCCACCAAAGTTTGGCGAGAAGAACTTGCGGGTTGCGAGGAACTGATCTTTCCTGCCAGGGACCTGTGTGATGGTCATGACGCCGCCAGGGCCTGGAGCAACAGTCTCCAGAGGCTCACCATCAAGCGTAAAGCGACGGATTGGACCGTCCTTCTCGACAGCAGCTAAAAAGCTTGGTGTGTCTTCTCCCTCAAACATGCCAAGTGCGTAGCACTTAGGCATCTCGGCAAGAATTTTCTTTTCAAAAGTCATTAAAGTGCTCGATTCTTTAGAAACCTAAACTATGCGGAAAACTTCTCTGCAGCGCCGGTTTCCTTGAGCTTCTCTTCCATCTCTGCGTCAGAAAGAACGTTACGCAGGCCAATGACGGTAACGCCTGCCTTAGCAGCATCCTCGTACATGTTCAGGAAGTTAAGTGGTGCAAAAACAATGTCATACTGACGAGCAGAGCTTACGCCCTCAGAAAGTGCGCAGTGGTGAATCTTATCGACGCCCATGTTGAGCTTCTGAGTGACGCGTTCAGCGGTCATCTTCATCATCAGGGAGGTACCTGCGCCGTTTGCACATGCGACCAAAATCTTTGCGTTCATGTTGACTCCTTCGATCAAACAAACTGATTACGGACACATTGTGTTTGTACCCATTTGGGCACTACGCTGATTGCTTTTAAAGCAAATACCGCATCAAACAATGTGCCGAGTATTACTAATAACCCTGAGCAGATGGGGGTCTGCTCAGGGTAGGAAGAAAGAGGGCTACTTGCTTTCCGCACTAGCTGCGGCGGCCTTCTGTGCACGGATTTCCTTGCACTTCTGGTAATCCTCAACCTCCATGAAGTACGTGTCTTTGTTTGCACGGTACTGGAGCTGTGGGATTGCAATAAGAGCGATAACAACAATTGCAAGACCTGCATAGGACAGGAACTTCATGAGGCCGGTCATGATTGGCCAGACAACTGCCCAGTCCCACATGCCAAGGTATCCACCGTATGCAGCCATGCCAACCCAGCCAGCGATAAGAGCTGAACCGAAGACCTGGAGAAGACCAGAGATGAAAGGCATGATAAGAACTGCGCGGAGACCGCCCTTGTTGTTTGCGTAAACGCCGATAGTAGCGTTATCGAAGAACAGTGGAACAAAGCCTGCGATAACAATAACTGGGGACTTCAAAAGCAACAGAGTTGCGATTGCCAGGAACTGGCCAGCAGCACCCATGAGGAAGCCGAGGGTAACTGCGTTTGGAGAACCAAAGCCGTAGGTAACTGCACAGTCAACGCCTGGGACGGAACCCTTGAGGAGTTTGTTGGAAATACCCTGGAAGGAGTTGGTAAGCTCAGTAACAAAGGTACGAACACCAAGCTGCAGGATGGAGAGGTAAACAGCAAACTGGAAGGAAGTGGTCATGATGTAGAAGAAGAAATCCTGACCTGGCTTCATGAACTTGTTCTCAAGCAGGAACTCCTGACCAAGAACAGCAAGGATGACACCAAAGAATGCTGTCATGAGAATTGCAGTTGCAACGAGGTTCTCGTTGAAGATCTTAAGGAAGCCTGGAAGCTCGATGTCCTCAATGCGCTTAGACTCCTTCTTGGAGTGCTTGGCGAGCCACTCGGAAGCCTTGGATGCGCAGTAAACACCAAACATCTGCTGGTGAGCAATGGTAAGGCCAGCGCCATCAGTAAGGTCCTGGGTAGGTCCAATACAAAGGTTGGAACCAACTGCCCAGTAAAGGCCAAGGAGAACGGTCATAACTGCAAGGATGGTAACGTCGTTAAGCTGTGGGAAGCAGAAGAGGATAAGCCAAAATGCAGTTGCTGCCTGCTGAACCTGGACGTGACCAGTAGTAAAGATTGCGCGAAGCTTAGTCTGCTTCTTAAAAGCAACCAGAACAATGTTCAGAATGAAAGCGAAGAGCAGAAGAAGCATAACGGAGGAGAAGGAACGACCTGCGATAAATGCAGGAGCGTCAGCTGCCTCCATGCCTGCCTGTACTGCGTTCTGGCCAAAGTATGGGTCAATGACCATTGCAGAAAGGTTGAAGCGAGCCTGAAGTCCAACAAGAACTGGACGGAATGCAGTTACCAGGCCGCCGGAACCAACCAGGAGGATCTGATAACCAATGACTGCCTTAAGGAAGCCAGCGAGTACGTCGTACCACTTCTTCTTAAGAAGAATGTAGCCGATAGCAACAATCAAACCGATGAAATAGGCTGGCTGAGTCAAGAAGTTGCTCGCAAACCATTTCCAAATACCAAGAACAATATCCATTGATACCCCTTTCAAAGGGTCCTACATACGTACCTTCTGCAGCCCACACTACAAAAGGAAATCCTCAATTACGTGCCCAAACGGGCGTGTTTACTCGGAGATAAGCTTGTCAATCTCCAAAAGCTCCTCAGGAGACTGAATGTTCTTAAGACGCTCTAGAACCTCCTCGTTCATAAGAACTTGAACGAGCATCTGCATATTCTTGAGGTGAGCATCCTGATCAGTAGCGCTCAAAGTGAAGAAAGTCTTAACCTGCTTCTCATCGTCGCCATCCTCAAAATTGACAGGAACATCAGAGTGCATAAAGCCAATAGCAGTCTTTCCATTAGAGCCAATGCGAGCAGTTGAGTGTGGCATTGCAACGTTTGGAACGATGACAATGTAAGGACCAAACTTGTTTACGCACTCGATAATGTCGTCTGCATACTCTGGATTGACAGTTCCATCAGCCTCCAGTGGTTTGCAGCACTCTCTAATAGACTCTTCCCATGTCATGGGGGTCTTCACGAAAGCATAGTGATTCTGCTCGTAGATATCGCGAAGTAGCATGCGATTCACTCCTCTCCAGTAGACTACTGTGAATCTTTTCCTTGTGTTGGACTATAGCAAGAGCACACAAGAACACATCGCTTAACGACAAAAACTTGAATCTTCTGAACGCTTCAACAATTAGATAAATAACTTATATGACATTTGTCTTGTCGTATAACAAATTTCCCTATTTGTTGAATGTTTTGAATAGATCGGAAGAGCACAC
>CAJZGX010000037.1:0-10488 GCA_916048235.1 uncultured Atopobium sp. | reverse complement strand
ATACCTTTGTGTTATAACGGCTAGGCAAGTGACACTTGGCTTGGAATGTAAGTTTTGATGCATAGCAATTTACATAACAGGCTGGAAATTTTGTATTGGCGTAGTACGGCTGTTAATACAGGCGAAGTACAGCCACAGTGGTGATGTCTGGAATGGAGCAGTAATGAAGTACCTTTTGCTCGTAAGTCATGGAACGTTTGCACCAGGTCTGCATAGCGTAATGGACATGCTGATGGGACCCAGAGAAAACATCTTGAGCTACAGCATGGAAGATGGCGTGGGAGCAGCTGAATATAGAGAGAATTTGTCAAAAATTCTTGAGCCACTTACTGCTGACGACGAGGTTGTTGTTCTTGGTGACATTATCGGTGGTTCTCCACTTACTAATGCACTTGATCTTCTCGCCAAAAAAGGCCTGCTTTCCCATACCGTGGCTTTTAGTGGTGCCAATCTTCCCATGGTAATTGGTGCTTTGATGGCAATCGATGATGGCCTAAGTGGTGAAGCTCTTGTGTCATCAGTCCTGAATGAAGGAAAAAATGGCGTTAATCAGATCGTCCTAGCCCTTGAAGACGATGACGAGGAAGACCTTTAGTAATTACTGCAAGTGATCGTAGTTGCTTGCGTAAGAAATATGTTAGGAGAAAACATGATTTCATTTGTTCGTGTTGATGACCGCATGATTCATGGTCAGACAGTCACCCGCTGGGCCCTTGAGGTTCCTTGTGACGGAATCATTGCAGTAAATGATGCAGCTGCATCAAATCCTGTTCTCAAGTCCGCTTACAAGTCAGCAGCACCTGACAAGAAGGTTTTTGTTTGGACATTTGATCATTTCAAAGAGAGCGCTCAGAAGGTTCTTGACAGCGATTCTCGTTATTTTCTTATTACTAAAAACCCAGTTGACATGAAGAAAATTCTTGTTGACTTTGGTTTTAAGCCAGGAATTAACACGGTCATTATCGGTCCTGGTAATGATCGTCCTGGTGCGGTAAAGCTGGGCAACAACCAGTCCTTTACTCAAGAAGAGGGACAGGCATTTGAAGATATAACCAAAGCTGGTTATACCGTTCAATTTGCTCTTCTTAAAGAAAAGGCGATTGGTGAGTGGCCTAAATTCCGCGAGAAGTTTGACGTAAAGTAGTATTCGGAAGGCGATTTTTATGGCAATTAATGCGTTTCAAGCTGCCCTTTTGGGTTTGTTTGCATGCCTTGCGTCACTACCTGGCATGGCTGGTACTACCGTAGGTAACTATACCCTCGGTCGTCCACTTGTTGCAGGTCTTGTCGTTGGTGTCATTCTTGGCGACGTCCAGACTGGCATTATTGTTGGTGCAGCAATCCAGTTGGTCTACATTGCACTCGTAACACCTGGCGGAACTGTTTCCGCTGACGTTCGTGCAGTTTCCTACATTGGTATTCCTCTAGCAATTCTTGCAATCAAGGCTTATGGTCTTGATCCAAGCTCTGTTGAGGCTGCATCTCAGGCAGCTGCTATTGGCGCAGCTGTTGGTACTCTTGGTACCGTCTTGTTCTACGGCACCGCTACCATGAACCTTGTATGGCAGGGTATTGGCTGGCGTGCAATGGAGAGCAAAGAGTGGGGTCGTATTAAGAAGACCATTCCAATGGTTGACTTTGTATTCCCTTGGGTTTCTCACATTCTTTTCTCGTTCATTCCAACATTCTTCATTTGCATGGCTGGCGAGAGCATGGTTGGCATCATGAAGGAATACCTTCCTATGAACGGTATCCCAATGATGACCCTCTTCACCGTTGGTACCCTTCTTCCTACCGTTGGTGTTGCAATTTTGTGCAAGCAGGTTATTACTAAGCCTCTTGATTGGGTAACTTTTGCCTTTGGCTTTATCCTTGCTGGCGCACTTGGCCTGAACCTCATTGTCTCTGCAGTCGTAGCAGTCTTCTTTGCTGTTCTTAACTATCAGCTTCAGCAGGCAAAGAATGTTCGTTTGGCTGCTGCAACATCAGGCAATGTAAGCGCAGACGATGAAGAAGAGGAGGATATTTAATCATGGCTGAAAAGAAAACCATTTCTCAGAAAGCACGTAATAAGTCTTTCTTGAGCTGGATTTACGGCAATCTTACCTGCTTCTCTCAGGAGCACATGCAGACATTTGGTTACCTTGCATCCATGCTTCCAATCGTTGACGAGCTTTACGATACTGATGACCAAAAGGTTGAGGCACTTTCTACCTATACAACCTTCTTTAATACCGAGCCACAGATTGGTTCTATGGTTGTTGGCTTGACCGCTTCTCTTGAAGAGGCTCGTGCAAACGGCGAGGCAATCGACGACGAGACCATCAATGGTCTTCGCGCTGGTCTTATGGGCCCTCTTGCTGGTCTTGGTGACTCCATTATTGTTGGTACTTTTATTCCAATTCTTCTTGGAATTGCACTTGGCCTTTCTAAGGGCGGCTCCGTTCTTGGCCCACTGTTCTATGTTGTGGTCTGGAACCTCATTATGTACTTCGGCATGAAGTTTGCTTACGACCAGGGCTATAGCCTGGGCTCTTCTGCTGTTGAGGCACTTGTTGGTCCTGAGTCCGAGGCTCTCCGTAGCTCCATTGTTATGATTGGTACTATGGTCATTGGCTCTGTTGCTGCTACATGGATTAACGTCACAACTTCTCTGAATATTGCTGGTGTTGACATTCAGACAACACTTAATGGCATCTTCCCTAAGGTATTAAACCTTCTGTTTGTATACCTTTGCTGGTGGTTGATGACTAAGAAGAAGCTCAGCCCAACAGTTGTTATGCTTATTCTTGTTGTTGTAGCACTTGTTGGCGTTGTTATTGGCGTCTTCAACCCAGGTCTGTCTTACTAATTTTTTTGCGCAAAATCCTGTCTGGCGCAGAAAAGACAAACGTAATAAAGTGGCATCGTCATACGGCGATGCCACTTTTGATTGAGAGTTTTTATGGGCAAGAAAAACTATGTAGGAGCAGCTTCTCATTCACACGAGGATAACCCTTTGGTTGTCGAGGCTCGTATGCAGACAAAAGCTCTTGGAACACTAAGCGTTTATAGAAGAGCCGCTTATTCTGGCATCGCAATTGGAGCATGGCTTATATATCTCAGCGTGTACGGAAGTCTTTCTACAAGTTCTATGGCAACGGCTGTGCTTGTGGGCGGCATTGTTCTTCTCGTCATATCTGTTCCTATAGCTGGAATTTTGCATGTAGGTATCTCAAGAGGAAAAAAGAACGTCGAGAAGATCATCAAAGCAATTGAAAAAAATTCGTCAAAAAATGCATAGAAGCGATACGATCTGTGCAAAGATTTCTCTAATAGGGTAGAGTATCTACAGCGCATTGAGCGGGTGCGGATGACGTGACACCTCGAACCTGGTCAGGGTCGGGAGACAGCAGCCATAAGGGGTCACTCGCGGGCATCCGTTCCCACTCAATGCGCTTTTCTTAGGCGTTGACTTTGCTTGCCGCGACATTTGTCACGACGATTGGACTTCGATGGGTTTTGTAAACTACATCATTGAGCTGCTTAGAGATCCTCGTGCATTTATTGCTTCAATGATTGCCACTGGCCCTCTTGCTGCGTACGGTTTTGTTTTTCTGATTGTTTTTATTGAGACCGGCGTAGTCTTTTTTCCATTTTTACCAGGTGATTCTCTGCTTTTTGCAGCAGGATTTTTTGCTCATAACGGTGGCTTTAATATTGTTTTGCTGCTTGTTATTACGTGGGCTGCCGCAATTCTTGGCGATCAGATGAACTTTATGATTGGCCATTTCTTTGGTCAAAAAATCATTGCTTCTGGAAAAGTCAAAGCACTTACTCCAGAGCATCTTGAGAAGACCCAGAAGTTTCTGGACAAGCATGGTCATCTGGCAATTTTCTTAGGGCGCTTCTTCCCCTTTATCCGCACGTTCGTGCCTTTTATTGCGGGTATGGGCGGTATGCACTGGCGCAACTTTGGCATCTATAACATTCTGGGCGGTCTTACCTGGTCCACGATGTTTGTGCTGCTCGGCTATTTCTTTGGCGGCATTCCTGTAGTTCAGGAGCACTTTGAGCTGTTGATTGTAGGTATTGTTGCCGTTTCAATTATTCCAACAGTTGTTGGCCTTATTCGTGGCCGTATGAGCAAGGGCGAGAAGAACAACGAAGAAGCCACAGATACAAACGAAGACGAGGCTTAGTAACAAGCTTTCGCACTTCTCATAATTTGATGATAGAAATCCCGTCAGGAACGACTTGGCCTGACGGGATTATTTTTACTCTTTGGAGAGCTGATACGTATCAGTAAAGGTAACTGTCTGGCCGTTTTCCGTGTGGGTGGAAATAAGCTGAGCCACAACGCTTCTGTTGGCACTATCAAAAATGACCTTCAATTGTGGCTTCTGAGGTGTGGCGAGAGTCGCATTTGAAGCAGAATGAGCATCCAGGTTTGCATTGGTTACATCGACCGTTCCAGAAACTTGGATTTGATCTCCGATAGTTCCTGAAGTTGCAAGGGAGACAGAAGCATTATTGAACTCAGTATCACCGGGATACCAACGATACGAGGTGTTGAGTGCTCCATGGTTGTGGACAACACCATCTGCGGTACCCGTAAGTACCAGCTGATCTCGAGAAAAACCTGCAGCCGATACGGTCAACGTTAAAGGATTGGTTCGACCGGCATAGCAAGGGCTTCCGCTGCTTGCTTCGCAGCTGACAAAGGTACCCTTCCACGTTCCTACGAGCCCGCTGTAGTCGTACTTAAGTCCTGCAGAAGGGCTGGCTGTGTCCAATGCCCAGGTACCCGTAGAAGCATCAAAGGTAAATGAGGCGGTAATTTCGCAGGTGAGCGAACCAAAGAAGGTTGGTGAAACACCCGATATTCTTACCCAGCAGGTTTGCTGCTCACGGTCAAAGCCCGCATCAAGAACAGTGAAGGTTGCGCCAGAGAACTGCGAGCTATATGAAATAGCTTCGTTAGGATTTTTCTCATCAAGTTTTGCGAGCACATCGCCAATAGCGTCAAGGACTTTTGTGGTGGAAACGCCCGAAGTTGCCTGGTAGGTAACAGATTGTGATTCTTCGTCACCAATGGCGTTCCAGCCCTGGGTATTTGCGTATCCAAGTTTGGTCATCTTTGTAGCAGCAATTGCATTACCTGTATAGGTAAGGCGTACTACAGAGTTGGCGTAGCCTGTGGCGCCAAACTGAGCAGCATCGCTGGAGATTGCCGTGGTACTTCTGGTGCGAGAAACAACTTCAATGCCCGTAAGGAGTAAGGACTCATCAGCATCATATTCACCAGGAGTCCAGGCTGGTGCCTCAACGCGTGTGCGCGCATCAGCAATAACAGTATCAGTTGAAGGAACGTTGCTCACGCGAATAAAGAACACGATAACTGCAGATAAAAGAGCAAGACTTAAAAGCGCAAGAATGCCAGAAAGCAGGCTGTAGCGTCGTACAAACCTAAATAGCGCACGACGCCTGCTGCGAAGATAGCTTGAGAACGTATCAGCAACATCTTTTATAGACGTTGCGTCATCGTCAGAGGTTGCATCACCTGCGCTATCAGCATTTTTGATAGAAGCTTCAGCAGCTTCAGCCTCTGCATGTTCGTGAGTGCTCTCTTCAAGCTCTTTGAGGCGAGCTTCTACCGCAGAAAGGTCCTGCGTCAGAGCTGCATCGTTTACGATTTTCTCCAGGTCAGTTGTGCTATCTGCGTCGTTTTCAGGAGAGTCTGCATCTGAAGCAGGGTTAGCCTCACTCTCTTCATCGTCTTCGTCTAGACCAGGAAAGATGGGGCTGACAATTTCCATGATGTAGTCTTCATCAGCAGCGGCCATATCGGCAGCAATAGGGTCGGTGACCTCTTCAAGCTCGTCGGTCTTCTCGCCAGCAGTGTCAACTGCCTCAGCAGCCTGGGTATCAAGGGTCTTCTGATCAGAAGAGGTGTCCTTTGCAGCAGGCGTGTTATCTGGTTGTGAAGTTTTGTTCTTAGAAGTCATAGCGCCTCATTACCGTATGAACCTGCTGTAATTTTCTCACAATTATGTAACTTGTGTACCCTCATCCTGTGCAGATAGGGAGGTATCGGTTTAAAAACCGCCTAGTGGTGGTACACTTCTTTAGTTGAATTCTCACCTCGCAAGCAGCTTTGCAACAGTTTGGCCGCATGTCAATGAGCCAAGCGCGCACGAGGCACTTATCTTAGGAGCAAGAATGCGTGACAAGCTAGAAAAAATCGTCAAGGCCTATGCTGAACTTGAGCAAAAGCTTGCAGACCCAGCTGTTGTCTCTGATCCAAAAGAGTATGCTCGTGTGGCAAAAGAGCACTCTAATCAGGCAGATCTTGTTGCTCACGCTAACAAGTACATCACTGCCCTTGATGACATCGAGGCTGCAAAAGAGCTTCTCAACGCTACTTCTGATCCAGAAGAAAAAGAGATGCTGCAGGAAGACATTGCTGCTAATGAAGAGATGCTCCCTCAGCTTGAGGATGAGATCAAGGTCATGCTGATTCCAGGCGATCCAAATGACGAGAAGGACACTATCGTCGAGATTCGCGCTGGTGTTGGCGGCGATGAGGCGGCAATCTTTGCAGGCGACCTCTTCAAAATGTATGAGCGCTTTGCTGAGGCTGGTGGTTGGAAGACAGAGATTCTGTCCAGCTCTCCTTCTGAGGCAGGCGGCTTCAAGACCATTGAGTTCAAGGTCACAGGCGATAAGGTCTATTCAGTTATGAAGTATGAATCCGGTGTTCACCGTGTTCAGCGCGTTCCTAAGACTGAGTCTCAGGGTCGTATTCAGACCTCAACCGCAACCGTTGCAGTTCTCCCAGAGGCTGACGAGATTGATATTCAGATCAACCAGGAAGACCTGCGCATTGATACGTACTGCGCATCCGGCCCTGGTGGTCAGTGCGTTAACACCACCTATTCCGCAGTTCGTATTACTCACCTGCCAACAAATACCGTTGTTCAGTCTCAGGACCAGCGCTCTCAGATTCAGAACCGCGAGGTTTGTATGCAGATGCTTCGTGCCCGTCTTTATGAGATGGAGCTTGAACGTCAGCAAGCTGAGCAGGGCGCAGAGCGTCTTTCCCAGATTGGTCATGGCGCACGTTCCGAGAAGATCCGTACCTATAACCAGCCACAGGACCGCGTAACTGACCACCGCGTCGGCTTCAACGGCACCTACAATGGCGTTCTTCTGGGCGATACGCTGCCATCCGTTATTGAGGCTCTCGCTGCAGCAGAGCGTGCCGAGAAACTCGCTCAGGCTGTCTAAGGTGCAAACTTCATGACAGATGAAGTTTGGACAATCCAGAAAATTTTGACGTGGACTACTCAACACCTGGAAAAGAAGGGTGATGAGCATCCACGTCTTTCTGCAGAATGGCTTTTGTCTGCGGTGACAGGCCTTTCTCGCGTTCAGCTCTACACCAACTTTGACAAGCCGCTTTCTGCGGATGAGCGCACTCGCATGCGCGAGGCAATTAAGCGCCGTGCAGAAGGGGAGCCGCTCCAGTACGTGACGGGCGAGATGCCCTTTAGGCACCTGGTTCTTACCTGCGAGCCAGGCGTGCTTATCCCACGGCCAGAGACTGAGGTGCTGGTAAACGTTGCGCTAGCGGGCGTTGACGCGGCAACTCAAAACGCTGACGGGGAAGTGCGCGTGCTTGAGGTTGGCGTAGGAACGGGCTGCATATCGCTCTCTATTGCTACTGAGCGTCCACAGACGCGCGTCTACGCTACAGATCTTTCTCCTCAGGCGATTGCGCTGGCAACTCGTAACAGAGATGCCCTGGACCTCCAGGAGCGCGTGGAGCTCATTGAGTGTGACCTGGTAGAAGGCGTACCCACAGAGCTTGCACAGTCCTTCTCGGTGTTGGTGTCTAATCCGCCCTACATTCCCACAAATGTGCTCGAGCAGGAGGTGCCTGCCGAGGTCAAGGGTTTTGAGCCTGAGCTGGCGCTTGACGGGGGAGAGGACGGTCTGGACGTCTATAGGCGATTGCTCGAGGCTGCTCCGCATATGCTTTTACCTGGCGGAATGCTCTGCGTTGAGCTCTACGAGGGGCACCTGGACAAGGCGGCGCACCTTGCCGAGGAGCAGGGTGTGTGGGAGTCCGTTGAGGTCAAAGAGGATCTGACGCACAGGCCGCGCATTCTTGTGGCGCACCTAGCAAAGTAGCACTTCAGCCACCTGGCGAGAAAAACTGCGTAACACGCATAACACCGCGCAGCACACAACACCGCGCAGCACACAACAATGAGTCGAGGGTTTTATGGGTGAATATATCAAAGTTGATCAGATGAATCCGGATACATCTGTAGTTTCTTTAGCAGTTGGGGTGGCGCGTCGTGGTGGCGTGCTTATCATGCCTACCGATTCTGTCTATGGCATTGGCGCAGCTGCAACTCCTCAAAACCCTGGTCATAAGCGTATTTTTGAGATTAAACAGCGTCCCTCTACGCAGACGCTTCCCTGGCTTGTGGGCAGTCAATCTGACCTGCAGAAGTACGCTCACATTACGCATAGCTGGGCAAATAAGCTGGTAGAAGTATATTGGCCAGGAGCCCTTACACTGGTGGTTACCGCATCAGAGAACGTTCCTGATGAGTACGTCTTGCCAGATAACAGAACCATTGCACTTCGTATGCCCAACTCACCTCTGGTATGTCAGATTGCACAGCAGCTTGGATGCCCTTTGGCTACTACCAGCGCAAACACGCACGGGGCTCCTTCTGCAGTTGACGGATGCGGCCTTGAAGCAGGCCTTATTGAGCAGGCAGACTTGACGCTTGATGGAGGTCCGGCGCCCCTTGCTATTGCGTCGACCATTGTCGACTGCACGGGTGATGAGCCGCGCATTTTGCGCGAAGGCGCCATCACAACCGAGGATATTCTCGCCACTGCGGGATTTGCAAAATAGACAAAAAATCCTATCCCTTTTATGTGTTTTGGCTGCAGCTTTTGCCTGCATGCGGTACTCTCTATAGGAGTGAATTTTCTGAGGAGGATACGTATGCGTATTGCAGTTGGTTCCGATCACGCTGGCTTTATCCAGAAAGATCCTATCGTTGAGCACATCAAGTCGCTTGGTCATGAGGTTTTGGACTTTGGACCAGCAAATGACGACCGTGTTGATTACCCTGATTTTGCAGATAAGGTTGCTCGTGCAGTTGCAGCAGGCAAAGCAGATCGCGGCGTTTTGATTTGCGGTACCGGCATTGGTATTGCTATGACTGCTGATAAAGTCCCTGGTATTCGCGCTACTCCTGTTCAGACTGTTCAGTTTGCAGAGCTTGCTCGTGAGCACAATAACGCAAACGTCATTGGCCTTTCTGGTCGATTCACTGATCTTGCTGTTAACGAGGCTATTGTGGACACCTTCCTGAGCACCGAGTTTGCAGGTGGCCGCCACGCTGGACGTGTCGAGAAGATCATGCGTGAGGATGACCCTAACTTTAAGGGTGTTGACGCTGAGTAAGCAAGCAGCACATAAACAGTGCTGTCTAAGCAATACACACAAACCTGCAGGGAATGTACTGTCTAGGATAGGGTTGCAGACATTCAAATAAAACGCAGGTCAAGCTCTTGGAGGGAGCATTATGGCAGATTACGATGAGTCCAGACTTACGGTTGTTGACCACCCACTAGTTCAGCACAAGCTTCACATTCTTCGTGACAAGACAACCACTACTAAGCAGTTCCGTGAGCTTGTCAACGAGCTTGCAATTCTTGAGAGCTATGAGGCCATGCGCGACTTCCCACTTGAGGACGTCGAGGTAGAGACTCCTCTTGAGACCATGACTGCTAAGCGTATTGCTGGTAAGAAGGTTGCTATTATTCCAATTCTTCGTGCTGGCCTTGGTATGGTTGACGGCATTCTTGAGCTGGTTCCATCTGCTCGCGTTGGCCATGTTGGTATGTACCGTGATCCAGAGACCCATCTTCCTCACCAGTATTACTGCAAGTTCCCTGCAGACATTGAGAACCGTACCTGCCTGGTTGTTGACCCAATGCTGGCAACTGGCGGCTCTCTAACTGCTGCTATTCAGTTCCTGCGTGAGGCTGGCGTCAAGGATATTCGCTGCCTGACCATTGTTTCTTGCCCTGAGGGCGTCAAGGCAACTCTGGACTTTGATCCAGATGTACGCCTCTACACCTGCACCGTTGACCGTCAGCTGAGTCCAAATGCTTACATTCTCCCAGGCCTTGGCGACGCAGGTGACCGTATTTACGGCACCAAATAAGGAGCCCCTCGTCCTTCTCGCAATCTAATAGAGTTGCGAATACGTACGTTAGCACATGATCCAGTGTCCGCAGAACATGCGCACTGGATCATTTTTCTTTTCAAATCATCACTTTACGAGAAGAAATAACGGTTGGCATATATCAAAAACTTTGCGAATACCAGGGGATATTGATACAACTATTTTTATCTGGACATAACTATATCTATCAAGAAAAAAGCAACATAACAGCAGCTTATTAGTGTTA
>CAJZGX010000036.1:0-10902 GCA_916048235.1 uncultured Atopobium sp. | reverse complement strand
TATTATGACTGACGTAAATTGATTTGGAAGTTTATTTCGCAGTTAATTGGTCTTCATTTGGAGGAACCGTGGCACTAACAAATAACGTGTTTTCTGTATTAAAAACTATTGCTCTTTCTGACGAGAAGCTCAATCAGAGACAGCTTGCAGAAGAAACTGAGCTTTCTTTGGGATCAGTTAATTCAGCAGTAAAAACGCTTGAGGACCAGGGTCTTATTGAAGAGGGACTCATCACACCAAAGGGTCTTGAAGCTCTGAAACCTTATGAGGTTAAGAATGCCATTATTATGGCAGCTGGTCTGTCTTCTCGCTTTGCACCTATTTCATATGAGAAGCCAAAGGGTGTCCTGAAGGTTCGTGGAGAAGTTCTGATCGAGCGCCAGATTCATCAGTTGCTTGAAGCTGGTATTACTGACATCACCGTTGTTGTGGGTTATAAGAAGGAGTACTTCTTCTATTTGGAGGAGAAGTATGGCGTCAAGATTATTGTTAATCCAGATTACGCAACAAGAAATAACAACTCCACGCTTTGGTATGTAAAAGACCAGCTTGATAATACGTATATCTGCTCGTCAGATGACTACTTTACTCAGAATCCTTTTGAGCACTATGTCTATGAGGCCTATTACTCAGCAACGTATGTTGCAGGAGAAACTGATGAGTGGTGCCTTAAAGAGGGACGTGGTGGACGTATTACTGGCGTAGAAATTGGCGGTTCAAATTCTTGGATTATGCTTGGTCACGTCTATTTTGACAGGCAATTCTCAAAGAAGTTTGTAGATATTCTTGAGGCTGTCTACGACAAGCCAGAAACCGTTGATATGCTCTGGGAAGAGATTTACGTCCGTCACATCAAAGAGCTTTCTATGAGCATTAGAAAATATCCTGACGGCGTGATTTATGAGTTTGACTCCCTTGATGAGCTGCGTCAGTTTGATCCAGCCTTCATCGAGAACATTGACTCAGAGATTTTTGACAACATTGTCTCGGTGCTTCATTGCCAGAAGAAGGATATCCACGGTTTCTATCCTCTAAAACAGGGACTTACCAATTTATCTGCTCACTTTATTGTGGGATATGGTGATGATGCTCAGGAGTATGTCTATAGACATCCTGGTGTTGGTACCGAGAAACTTGTAGACCGTGCAGCTGAAGAAGCTGGTCTTCGACTTGCTCGTGAGCTTGGCCTAGACAACACCTTTATTTACGAGGATCAAAAAGAAGGTTGGAAGATTTCCAAGTTTGTGAAAAACGCTCAGAATCTTGATCCTCATAATCCTGAGCAGCTTAAGCGCGCAATGGAGATGGGTCATAAACTGCATCATAGTGGTGCTTCACTCGATCGTTCTTTTGATTTTGTCAACGAGGGTCTTAATTACGAGAAACTCCTGCTTGAAGAGGGTCCTATTGAGATTCCTGGCTACTATGAGCTTCGCGAGAAGGTCCTGCGCTTGAAGAAGTTTGCAGACGCAGACCAGTATCCAATTGTTATTTCACACAATGATTTCTTCTATCTGAATTTCTTGATTGACGAGGCTGGTACCTACAGCCTTATTGACTGGGAATATGCAGGCATGTCAGATGAGGCAAATGACTTTGGTACTTTTACGGTTTGCTGCGAGCTTACTGACGATGAGGCTAATGCTGCTATTGATTACTACTTTGGACAAGAGGCAACGTTTGAGCAGCGCAGACACTTCTGGAGCTATGTAGTCTTTGCCGGTTGGTGCTGGTATCTCTGGTCTCTGGTTAAGGAAGCAGAGGGCGAGAACGTAGGCGAGTGGTTCTTCATTTACTATCGCTACGCTGCAAACAATATTGATCGTGTTCTTTCTTGGTACGAAGACGCTCAGAACTAAGAGCAAAAGGGGAAAACTATGTATTACGGTCTTTTAAGCGGTATTCTTTGGGCGGTTGATACCGTTATTCTTGGTGTTGCTCTTGGTATGAGTCCTTATGTTGATTCAGCTCAAGCGTCATTTGCTAGCGCATTCATGCACGATTTCTTTGCCGCTGCAGTTCTTTTAGTTATGATGGCTCAGAAGGGAAGACTTAAAGACACCCTTGAGGCAGCAAAAACAAAGAGCGGCCGTGTAGTCATGCTTGGCGCACTCCTGGGTGGACCAATTGGTATGAGTGGTTACCTAGCTGCTATTAATACCATTGGACCTGGTTACACCGCTGCTATTTCAGCTTTCTATCCTGCAGTTGGTTCGGTTTTGGCATGGCTTTTGCTCAAAGAAAAGATGAACTTAAAGCAGGTTATTGCCCTTATCGTTGCTCTTGTTGGCGTCATGGTTATTGGTGTATCTACTGCCGCGGGAGAAGGCAACGGAAACGTTCTTGTTGGCATCGTAGGTGTTATTGCCTGTGTCTTTGGTTGGGGTTCTGAGGCAGTTATCT
The DNA here is from genome assembly GCA_916048235.1 of uncultured Atopobium sp. Lineage (GTDB taxonomy): Bacteria > Actinomycetota > Coriobacteriia > Coriobacteriales > Atopobiaceae > Lancefieldella. The sequence continues at coordinate 8,499 of CAJZGX010000036.1, read as the reverse complement.
TGGCTTGGGGTATGCAAGACGATGCTGTTGATAACGAGACTGCACTTCAGATTAGGGAAACTACCTCTGCGTTTGCTTATGGCCTTATTATCTTGCCTCTCGCAGGCTCTGTAGAGTTTGCAAGCCAGGTTGCAGTAACTCCTGCTAATGGCGTTGTCTTTATTGCTGCTCTTGCAGGTACCGCCTCATATCTCTTCTACTACAAGGCAATTGACGCTATTGGTGCTTCTCGTGGTATGGCACTGAACATTTCTTACTCTGCGTGGTCGGTCATTTTTGCAGCTCTTGCAGGTATTATTTTGCCGGCAATTATGCCAGAAGCAATTCCTTCTCCTTTGACGGTAATTTGCTGCATTGTCATTATTGTAGGAACCGTTCTTTCAGCTACTCCAGATTGGAGTGAGCTCTTTAGTAAAGAGTAGGTTAGCTTTATTCAAACAAACTAAAAACCCGCAGCTGTTGAGCTGCGGGTCTTTTTGTGTAGAGAACAGATGGAGTTAGCCGTTACTTTTTTGTCCGCTCTTATAAGCCATGTTGATGAGCTTGGCCACAGGAGTTGGCCAGAACTTCTTGAGCATCTCAAGGTCTTCCTGTTCACGACGGTTATCGTGAATAAGGTGGCTGGTTTCAGAGTCTTCATGAATGCGGTGAAGCATCAGTACACGGGTGTCGTACAAGAAATCACCCTCACGCTTACTGATTGCTTCCCATGCTTCCCAGTCTAGGTTAGAGCCAAATCCAGCCTTGAAAACAGGCACTTCAAGGTTGGGGAGAACCAGCGTGGTGCTTGGACAGCAAATAGCACAGCCCAGCTCAAGCGCACGACGTTTAGCCCATGCTTTACCTGCATTTTCTGGCTTGGAGAGCGAGTACAAGAGGCGACGCTTTACCTTAAGCAAGCGATTTTCAAGAACTTCTTCACCGTCACGCAGCTCTCCGTAATTGGTGAAGTAAATTAGTGGGCGAGAAGAGCTGTTCACGCGTTCAAGCATGTACCCTGCATAGTTTGGTTTGTAGAGATCGTCTTGATGAGCAATGGTTACCAACGGAGTTGTACAAACGCTCACGGCAAAGTTCCAGTCGCCAGCAATGCCTCCGGGACCAGGATTAACGTGCATGGGAATGTTGTACTTCTCGCAAAGAGACTGAATCAGTTCATTTGGTGTTGAAGTAGCCAAAAGAATATTCGTAGAAAGAGTCTGCTCTTTGAGCGAGAGAATGCACTCTTCTAGATAGGGGCTCTCGCCATAAGCGCAGACAGCAAACGTGTGATCCTGAGGTGTATACATTGCTACATCCAATCGATTAGCTCCGATGTTTAGTATTATAAGAATGTTATCGGACGATGGCGAATGGGAGCCTTTGTGGAGTCTGACGGATATAAGACATACGAGAACCCCAATGAGCTAAGAAAGATTCAGATTCTTTCTACGCTTTTGATGGATGAGCTTGACCGCGTCTGTACGGAGCTTGGTATTTCGTATCAGGCGTACGGCGGAACTGCTATTGGCGCTGTGAGGCACAAAGGCTTTATTCCTTGGGATGATGACGTCGATATCTCGATGTTCCGCGAGGATTATGAGATTTTTTTGGAGAAAGCACCTGCGCTTCTTCGTCCAGATTTTTGCATTCAAAACGGAAGAAAAGACAATTTCTTTCCAGCAGTTAATACAAACCTCTCTTTAAAGGGAACAGTTTGCGTCCCTGATGAGTTTATGACCTGCCCTTTTACGTACGCTATCTCAATTGGAATTTTCCCCTTTGATAAAATTCCGGCGGATCCAAAGAAGCTGGCTAAGATTAAGCGCCAAACGTGGTTCTGGGGCCGTTTGAACTTCTTGCTGGTTACTCCAACGCCTCGTGTACCACTGACTGGCTGGAAAAAGAAAGTTGCTCTTGCAGGGTGCTTTGTCATTCACCACGCCTTAAAGCTTTTTAGGGTTTCATCTGCGTATATTCAACGTAAGTGGGACCAGGCAGCACGTGCTGCAGAGGGCGAGAAAACCACTCATTACGCAAGTTTTGTTGAACCTGATCCAGAGAACTGGTCAATGGACAAAGAGGATGTATTCCCAATGGTTCGCGTTCCTTTTGAGGACATTACTACTACGCTTCCAAAGGAATATGACAAGCTTTTAACCAGGGGATACGGGGATTACATGCAGCTTCCTCCAGAGAAGGATCGTAAAAACCATCATCCTGGTGCGCTTGATTTTGGCAAATGGAAAGATGTAGACGTTACCAAGGGAAGCCGTCAGGCATTTGAGGACTTTGGTCAGAAAAGCTAACTATGACTATTGATACTTCTGCGGAACAGCTTAAGAAAAACTACTTCTGGAATACGCTTGGTTCTTTAATGAACGCTGCCTCAACAGTGCTTATGTTGATGGTGGTCACACGTACCATGGGAGCTGCTGCCGGTGGTGTTTTCTCGCTTGCGTATGCTGTGGCTCAGCAGCTTATGGTTATTGGTCACTTTGAAATTAGGACGTATCAGGTTACCGATACAGAAGAAGTGTTCTCGTTTGGTGTGTATCTTGCGGCACGAATCATCACAACTGGTTTGATGATTGCGGGAATCATTATCTTTACCCTGCAGTCCCAGGGATTGAGCTACGAGGGAGTGCTGTATGCCCTTATTGCATCACTTCGTTTATTTGACGTTGTAGAAGATGTTTTCCACGGTATGTTCCAGCAGCATGGTCGCTTAGATATTGCTGGTAGAGCATTCTTTTATCGTGTTCTTGCAACCGTTGTTGGCTTTGCGGTAGGTGTGCTTCTTACAAAGAATTTGCTTGTTGGTGCTGCTCTTTCTTTTGTTGCATCACTGGTAGTTATGGTTGCGCTTGTCATTCCTCCTACTAAGAAGATGGCAACGCTTAAGCCTACCTTTGACGTTAAGCAAATTACAAAGCTGTTGGTTACCACCGCTCCATTGTTTGCTGGTTCATTCTTGCTAACGTACGTTGTTGGTGCTCCTCGCTATGCACTGGGTGCTTTGAGCGATCAGGCGCTTCTTACGTTCTTTACGGCATTGGCCATGCCAGCCATGGTTATCAATCTTTTAAGTAACTTTGTCTTTAAGCCGCTGCTCACTCAGATGGCCGAATATTGGAATAATCAGCAAGACAAACAGTTTGTGGGTCTGATTCTTAAAGGGTTTGCGGTAGTTGCCCTGGCTACTGTTGTTTCGATGGCTTTAGCGTGGCCATTGGGAGCTCCAGTTCTTGGACTTTTGTATGGTCTTGATTTTGAGCCATATAAGTTTGAGCTTTTGCTATTGCTCTTTGGCGGTCTACTCAATGCTCTTACCGTCATTTTGTACTATGCCGTAGTAACCATGCGTAAGCAGGTTGCTGTCTTTGTGAGCTACGCTGCAGGTGCAGGCTTTGCTGCACTTACCGGGGGATGGTTTGTGGGCAACTTTGGCATTATGGGAGCGTGCATGCTCTATGATGCCTCGCTTGCAATTCTTGCTCTGGTATTTGGCATCTTCTGCTTCTTGGGATTTAAAGATCAAAAGAAAAAGTCCGCTGCGTAAGCGGACTTTTTTAAGGTAGCGCTTGTGCGTGAACGCGTCGTTAAATGGCTAGCTTGTCGTTTACACGCGAGTACGCTGGTTTAGATCAGTTACAAAATCAAGGTTCTTCTCGTCACGTGCATCTTTGTCACGCAGAGCAAGCTCACTAGAAAGCTGCTCAACCTTATAGGTGAGCTTAGAGATTGCACAGGACTGATGGAAGAGCCTGATGAGAATCATCACAATAACCAGCATCAGAACAAAGTTTGCAGGGCTCATAAAGCCAAACAGACTTGAGAAGAAATAGGCAAGCTGAGGAATGAGCGCAAACAAAACAAGGATTCCTGCAGAAACAACCCAATAGACTGAGTCGGAGATGCGAATCTTTGATTTACGGACGCTATTGATGACAATGCCCATGGCAAAAAGGGCGCCAATAAGCAGCAGAATTCTGAGAACTAAAGTCATGGTGTCACCTTATCTAAACCACTGGAAGAGCAAAAGCGAGAGGCACGTACGAGCCATGTACATAATTGAGTTGTAGAAGCTCAAGTAGGACTCGCCGCCTTGACGCTCACGCATTTCAGTTTCAATCTCGACAACCTTTGCACCGCGGCGCATCAGCAACGAGATAGTGTCTGGCTCGGGGGAGAAGTCAAAGGAGCGCGCATACGTCTCAATAAGGCCCCGGTCGTACATGCGCATGCCTGACGTAGGGTCAGTGATGGTCTGACCAGTGCTTGTTTTGATAAGCCAAGAAATAAGCTTGGAGCCAATCTCTCGGGGAGAATTTCCGCGAGCTTTGGTGACAAAGCGAGAAGCAATAACAATGTTTGCTCCCTCGTTTACCATTGCCTGGGCCATAGGAGCAATGTACTCAGGCCTGTGCTGGCCATCGGAGTCAAACTGCACCACTGCATCGTAGCCATGCTCTTTTGCATAGCGCATACCGGCCCTAAAGCCAGCAGAAAGACCACCATTAACAGGTAAATTAAGGTAGTTAAATCCACGCTCTTTACAGATGTCCAGTGTGCGGTCAGCGGAGCCGTCGTTGATTATGATGTAATCAACTTGAGGGGCTACCTGGCACAACTCTGTAATAGTTGAAGCAATGCAGGCTTCTTCGTTGTAAGCGGGAACGACTGCAAGAATTCTCACAAGCATCCTTTGAATTGCAAATTACACGTTAACTGCATGAATATCATAGCTCAAAAGCCTTATTAATCTTGACTCGTATATAGTAGATTACCTAAAGAAATCGAAAGGTGAACGCTATGGAGTTTCCAAAAGAGCTTAAAAACCCTATTCAGTCGGGCAATTTTACGTTTTATGACACCTCGATTAAAGGTGTAAAGGTTGTGGACGTAAAGCTGTACGGCGACGCTCGTGGTGGCTTTATGGAGACCTACCGTGAAGAAAACTTTGTTGCTGGCGGCATTGACGCTTCATTTGTACAGGACAATCAGTCTTACTCCGTTCAGGGCGTGCTTCGCGGCCTTCACTTCCAGATTGAGCATCCACAGGCAAAGCTTGTGCGTGTAATCTCCGGCACTGTCTTTGATGTTGCTGTTGACCTGCGAGAGGGAAGTCCAACCTGGGGTCAGTGGGAAGGCGTTGTTTTGTCCGCGGAGAACCGCAGACAGTTCTTTGTCCCTCGCGGCTTTGCCCACGGTTTCTTGGTACTCTCAGAGACTGCGGAGTTCTGCTACAAGTGTGACGACATCTATCATCCAGGTGATGAGGGCGGAATTATGTGGAACGATCCAGAGCTTGGCATTGAGTGGCCGGCGTTTCTTGGCGAGAAAACCCTAGATTCTGCAAAGGTTATTCTTTCCGACAAAGACAAGATTCATCCAGCACTTTCTTCACTTAAGAAGTAGCAAGCGCTAAAGGCAAGTTAGGTAGTATGAACGAACGTAATCGTCGTGAGCGAGAATCCACAGCTCACGAGCTTAATCGCATGAACGAGCCAGAGTGGACAGAGGAAGCTTCTGATAAAGAACTTTCGTCTTCACCGCTCCCTCGTGCAACCCAGATGGAACTTCTCGCCCCAGCGGGAGGTCCTGCGCCATTTACCGCAGCTCTTGCTGGCGGTGCTGACGCTATTTACTGCGGCTTGGGCAACAACTTCAATGCCCGCCGCGGTGCGGACAACTTTGACGACGAGTCGTTTGCGTGTGCGTGCAGGCAGGCTCATCTAGCTGGCGCTCGCGTGTACGTCACCGTGAACGTTGTTGTTAAGTGGGACGAAATGCAACGTGTCCTGCGCCTGATTCGCCGCGCGTGGATCCTTGGCGCAGATGCTTTTATTATCCAGGACTGGGGTCTTATGGCTCAGGTTAGACAAACCTGGCCAGAGATTGAATGTCACGTATCAACGCAGGCAAACATCCACGATACGCGCGGTGTTGCTGCCTGCAAAAAGCTTGGCGTGGGCCGCGTTACGCTGTCCAGAGAGCTTACTAAAGAAGAGATTTCTACTATTTCCAAGCTTGGCGTTGAGCTGGAGTGTTTTGGTCATGGCGCCTTATGCTTTTGCTATTCGGGCATCTGCCACATGTCGTCTATGCGAGGAGACCGCTCTGCTAATCGCGGAGCTTGCGCTCAGCCGTGTCGCCTGCCCTATGAGTTGCTCAACTCTAAGCATGAAGTTGTCTCGATGGGTGGCATTGACAGGCTGCTGTGTCCTAAGGATTACTGCACCATTGATGACGTGCCTGACATGATTGAAGCAGGCGTTGGCTCGCTTAAGATTGAAGGCCGCATGAAGGCGCCTGAGTACGTGTACTCGGTAGTGTCTTCGTATCGTCAGGCAATTGACGCTGCCGAGAAGGGCGTGGACAACCAAGCCGATGTGGCACGCCGTCACCGCTTGCTTAAACGCTCGTTTAACCGAGGTCTGACCAACGCGTACCTGCATGGCACCGCTGGCAACGAGATGATGAGCTATGAGCGTTCCAACAACCGCGGAGAGATCGTCGGTGAGGTTACCGGAGGGCGCCCACTTGAGGATGCTCTTGAACGCAAGAGCGGCCTCAATGGTGGCCGTGTTAAGCTGCGCCGCTACAAACAGGCGGACGTTGACCTTATTGCTCACGCACCTATTGGCAAGAACGACCTGCTTGAGATTAGACCCTTGGATGAGCCTGACAAGTTCCTGACCGCTCTTTGTCCTGTTGACGTTGAGCCTGGTCAGACAGTTACCGTGCGCACTTCTCGCGTTATGCAGACTGGCTCCACGGTACGCATTATTCGCTCCGAGGCAGCGCGCGTGGCGGCTGAGCAGATTTCTTCGCTGGAATTTCCTCGCAAACGTGCCGTTGACGTGGCTATTATTGCCCGCATTGGCCAGCCCTTTACGGTGACGCTCGCTACCGCAGACGGCGTTGCACGTGCGTCTGCTGAGGGCTTTGTGGTGGAGGAGGCTCGCACTAAGGCGGTAACCTCTGACGAGCTCATTGAGCACGTTGGTCGCATGGGAACCTCTCCGTTTGAGGCCGTAAGCTTTGACGTCCAGATGGACGATATGTGCGGTATGAGCTTTAGTGCTGTCCACAAGGTCCGCGCCGCAGCATGTGAGCAGCTCGAGACCGCACTTCTCGAAGAGTACCAGAACCGCGAGCAGAAGATTGCTCCGCTTTCTCGTCTTGCTTATCAAAAGGAGCGAGAAGCCCAAGACAAGGAGAAGCTTTTTGCCTTTGATGAGGCGGCTGCAAAGGCAAATGCGTCGCAGGCAGAGGTGTGTGTTCTGGTTGAAACTCCAGAGCAGGCACGTGTTGCGCTCAAGGCGGGAGCAGATCGTCTGTACGCAACAAGCGACGCTCTCGCAGAGACTTCGTGGCCAGAAGATCTTCTCGTCAAGGTGACGCCATGGCTTGATGAGGTGTGCCGCGAGATTGACCACAATCGCCTGGACCCATACGTTACCCCAGGTAGGTCGGTTGCTGTGGGCAATATCTCTGAGCTGGCGCTGGCTGTTGAGCGCGGAGCCATCCCTGAGGTGCGCGAGTGCATTCCAGTCCACAACGACTACGCTTTGCAGGCACTTGCCGACATGGGCGCAGAAGGTGTCTGGCTCAACTCCGAGCTTACCCTCCAAGAGATCTGTCATATGGCGAGAAACGCCTCGATTCCTGTGGGTTATATGGTCAGCGGTCGTATTCGCACCATGACCACTGAACACTGTATTTTGATGTCTACGGGCAAGTGCATCCACGATTGTGACGCCTGCAAGCTGCGTCTTGAGGAGCACACGCTCAGAGGCATTGACAACGATTACATGCCGGTCAGGACTGATAGGCACGGTCGCTCTAAGATTTGGAGCCCTAAGCTCTTTGACGGCGTGCCAGAGGTGGCCGAGATGCTCTCTGCCGGTGTGAAGCGCTTTATGGTAGACGCAACGCTTCTGAGCACGGAGCAGACACAAGAGGCTACCTCTCGCGTAGCTGCTGCGATTGCGGCAACAGCGTCGGGTGCATCATTGCCTGCACGTCTGAAAGATGCGTCAGTTGGACATCTTTTCTCGCCAATTGGATAGGTAAGAAATAAGTTTGAAATTTTGGGTAGGATACCCTTGTTGTAAGTTATGAGCGCGGACGCGCTTTGAGTAGATTTGAGTAGGAGCAAACATGGCCATTAATCGTGACCTTTTGAATGCAACCCTTGATGTTATTCGCCAGAGCCTTCAGACAGACGGCGGCGACGTTGAGCTTATCGATGTAAGTGATGACGGCACCGTTACGCTTGAGATGACTGGCTCTTGCGCTGGTTGCCCTATGTCTGCATACGACATGTCTGAGGGTATTGAGCGCATCCTGATTGAGCATGTTCCTGGCGTTAAGCGCGTTCAGCCTGCAATGCTGTAAATTGCCGCTCAGCGCCAAAAAGTGAACATTTGGTGCGTTTCGGTACGTAGTTTCATACGAATAAACGTGTTTTTTATGCAGAGAAGTTGTGGTGAACCATGACTAACCTGCGTA
>CAJZGX010000035.1:0-10921 GCA_916048235.1 uncultured Atopobium sp. | reverse complement strand
CATGCCAATAACCTGGTTATTTTCCTGGTCTCGGTTGTTGTTGGCGGCACGCTGGAGCAGCTTACCGGCTGGGGAATGCAAGAGATTTTCCACTCGGAATCGTGGACGTATGCTCATCTTCCAGACGCTATCACACAGTGGGTAGCCTTGCGATTCTTGGGATTTTGGGGCATTTTGGGTCTGATTTGGTGTCGGGTTATCATGCCTCGCGCGCTCTACAAGATAGGTGAGCCAACATCAAAAAGGCAAGCAATTTTTGTTACCCTGCTTACGGTGTATCTTGTCGCCGACATTTCAATGACGGTGGCATGCCTAGGTAGAAAGGCTCAGCGAGACGCTGGCGTTCCTCCGTCAAATGCGTTTGAGATGTGGGTAGATACTCATTACGACGACAGTTTTGTATCTACTCGTTTCCAGAACATGACCTTTACACCGCCAAACTTGGCAGACAAGTCGTAGCCACCAAGCGTCGTGCGCGGCGCATCTGCAAGACCGCACGCACGTAAGCCCGCAAGACCGCGAGAAACCCAAAGGATTTGTAATGCACATGCCTTCTGCAAAACCAGAACATCCAACAGGCAACGTGTACCTGGACTTCGCCGCAGCGACACCTATGGATCCACGTGTAGTTGATGCAATGATTCCGTACTTCACCGAGAAGTTCTATAACCCATCGGCACCATATGCGCTGTCTCGCCAGGTTCGTGACGAGGTGGAACGTGCACGTGCTGTCTTGGCACACGCTATCGGCGCTCGTCCAGGAAACGTGGTGCTCACGGCAGGTGCTACAGAGGCAAACAACTTGGCGTTTGCAACTGTTTCGGAAGACGCGCACGTTATCGTTGACGCCATTGAGCATGAGAGCGTTCTTGCCTGTGCAGGGATTTTCTCGCACAAGACACTTCGTGTAGAAGCAGACGGTCGCGTGGACCCAGAGCGGGTTGCAGAAGCGCTCAAGCCAGAGACCGAGTTGGTCTCTATTGAGCTTGCAAACGGCGAGATTGGCACCATCCAGCCTATCCGAGAGATTTCGCAGGTACTTGCCAAGGAGCGCTCGCGCAGGCTTGCAGCAGGGGAGACTCGTCCACTGCACTTGCACGTAGACGCTTCTCAGGCAGCGGCGTACTTGAGCGTAAATGTGTCGTCGCTGGGCGTAGATATGTTGACGCTTTCTGCGGCAAAGCTTTCTGGCCCAAAGCAGGTAGGTCTTCTGTGGGCTTCCGACGACGTGCGCTTAAGGCCGCTGGTACTCGGCGGCGGACAAGAGGGCGGCGTGCGTTCAGGTACAGAGAACGTCGCGGGCGTCATTGGCTTTGCGTGTGCTTTAGCGCTTGCAGATGAGACTCGCACTGACGAGGCAAAGCGGGTTTCTCGCCTTAGAGATCAGCTGCAGACGCTGCTTTGCGCAGAGTTCCCGCAGATGATTGTCTCGGGACCAAAGAACGCCAAGCTCAGGCTTCCTAACTTGCTACATGTTTCTTTCCCGGGACTTGAGGCTCGTCGTCTGGTCATTTTGCTGGAGCGCCTGGGTGTGTCAGTGGGAACGGGCTCTGCGTGCGCCGCATCAAAAATGCAAATATCTCACGTGCTCGAGGCAATCGGGGCACCGCGAGAAGTGGCGGCGGGAAGCCTCAGGTTAACGCTTGGAAGAACCACCACAGAAGACGACATCTTGTACGCAGCTTGGGCAATTGCCGAGGCCGTCAAGCAGGAGTCTGCTCGTGTAGGAGTGACATGGGAGAACTAGTTTACCTTGGCATGAGTGGCGGCGTTGATTCGGCGCTGTCTGCGGCTTTGCTTCTTGAGGCAGGCTATAACGTCAAGGCTATCTATATGCGCAACTGGTCCAAGGACCTGCCCGGCTTTAAGTGTCCTTGGGCAGATGACCTGGCTGATGCTGAGCGCGTCTGCGTAACGCTGGGCATTGATTTGGACGTGTGGGACTGTGAGGCCGAGTATAAGGCTACCGTTGTGGATTACCTGCTTGATGCCTATGAGCACGGCCGTACGCCTAATCCAGACGTTATGTGCAACCAGACGGTCAAGTTTGGCACCTTTGCAGAACGTGCTTTTGCTGAGGGCGCAGATTTTGTTGCAACAGGTCACTATGCACAGAACGTTCCGGGCACCAAAAAACTTTTACGTGCGGTGGACGCTCACAAGGATCAGACTTATTTCCTATGGCGTGTACCAGGTTATTTGTTTGAACGCACGCTTTTTCCTATTGGACACATTGCCACCAAGGCAGAGGTTAGGGCTCTGTGTGCGGAGCGAGGTCTGGGCATAGAAACAAAGCCAGACTCTGACGGCATTTGTTTTATTGGCCCCGTTGGCTTGCGCACGTTTTTGCTGGACACTTTTCAGAAAAAGCAGGGCGACGTCATTGAGTGGGAGACAGGCAAGGTTCTTGGCACCCACGATGGAGCATTCCTCTTTACCGTTGGTCAGAGAAAAGGCTTGAACATCGGTGGAGGCCCTGCTCGCTATGTAGTAGCAACAGACACGCTTAAGAATGTGGTCTACGTTACCTCTGACCTCAACTGTCCTGCGCTCTGGACTCGTCGTATGGAGCTCTCGGACATGCACTGGATTTCTGGAGAACCTGCAGCTAACGGTAGGTATGTGGTCAGAACTCGTCACACAGGCGCGCTGGTTCCCGTAACGTTTACGCTCACAGACAATCAATGTGGATTTATTGAATTTGATCAGCCGGTAAAAACTGTTGCAGCAGGTCAATCGGCGGTTTTGTACGATGGCCAGGAAGTTTGTGGCGGTGGCATTATTGAGGCCGACAAGGGTATACTTGAGCGGTTCATGTAAAATGAAAAGCAGCTAGGTGGCGAGAAACCCTTTGAGGTTGCATCGTTTATCTGCAAAGAGTGTTCTTTCTGTACACGTATTGTGATCCAGAGTCCAAGGAGGTGCCCATGGATCGCCCAGATGGCGCGTCTGAAACCGAGCACCCCTCATCTACACCGAAGGTAACGGTGAAGATTGGATCTACAACCGTTAAGGGTGTTTCAACCAAAAAGCCTAAGATTAGTGTTGCTCCAACTTCTTCATCTGAGCAGGTAGAAGAGGCAAAAGAGAGTTTTGGTCAAGTTAGAAAGAGCATTCTCTTCCTCTTTGCGGTTGTAATACTGTACGCACTCTATATCGTTTTCTCTGGTCAGTTTGATGAGTTTGTTGTTGCTCTAGCAGACGTAGATACAGGTTGGCTCATTGCTGGCGCTCTTTGCTATTTTGTCTACTATTTCCTGGGTATTCTCGCCTATGTAATTTCAGTCATTACAGACCCCGAGAGTCCTGTTGGTGTCCGTGACCTGATGAGCGTTGAGGCGTCGGGTATCTTTTTCATGAACCTTACGCCAAACGGTGCAGGAGCTGCTCCTGCTCAGATTTATCGTTTGACTCGTGCGGGTATTTCCGTTGGTCAGGCAGGAGCTTTACAGTTCACACGCTTTGTCATGTATGAGGCAGGAGAGGGCATCTTTGCAGCTCTGATGCTTATCTTTAGGGCCAATTATTTCTACGAGCAATTTGGCGATGTAACCGTTATTGGCGTTATTTTGTTTGGCGCAAAGATAGTGATGGTTGCAGTTATCTTGGCCATTTGCCTGCTTCCTAAAATGGTCAAGACCGTGGGCAACTGGGGTTTAAGGCTGCTTTCACGTCTTCGTATCGTAAAGCAGTACGACCACTGGCATGGCATCATTAACACGCAGGTAGATGAGTTCTCAAACGGCTTTAAGACTGCTGCAAAGAACATCCCAGAGATGTGCGTTGTTCTGCTGGTTACCTTGGTCCAGCTTGGCTGCCTCTATGCACTTCCATACTTTGTTCTGCGTGCACTCGGCCAACCCGCAGACCTTCTGACCTGCCTTGCATCTGGTTCAATGCTTGAGCTCTTGACCTCGGCCATTCCACTTCCTGGTGGCACTGGTGGCGCTGAGGGTGGCTTTGCCTTCCTGTTTGGCCATATGTTTGGCGAGGAAATTGCCGCAGGCTTTGTACTTTGGCGCGCTATTGAGTATCTGCTTCCAACTATGGCTGCAAGTATGCTCTTGGGTCTCAGATCTCATGATCACGAGCCTATCTATCACAAGTGGAATCGTTTCCGCCAGCGTTTCTCCGCCTTTGTAAATGGCGAGAAAGGCGCTGTTGCTTCTACGTCACCCCGTCCAGATACATCGGGCATTCAAATTAAGGTTAAGCGTAAGAAGTAGGGAAGAAATAGGGAAGAAGAGCCAGAATGTGGCTTGATACGTATCTTTGCTCTATTGGACCGCTGCGTGTGCAGTACTTGTAAAAGAAAGCATCCTTATGCGTAAACCACCAAATCCTATTTTGATTATTCTGGCACCTATTCTTATTGCCGTTGCCGTTGGTCTTGTCTATGATCTGCAGAATTTCTTACAGGACATTCCGGAAGTACGTGACAATCCAATGCTTTTAGCAGGCGTGGCTGTGTTTATACCAATGCTTGTTGCACTGGTTAAGGACACGTTTGACGCACACGGTCTCTAGGCGAAGGTTATTTTTGTTGAGTTGGCTTTGAGAAAAAGAACAGGTATATTCCAAAGCCAAGTTTAATTGCCGCATCAATATAGGCAGTTATTGTCAGTGGGATGTCTGGAAAAATATAACCTATACCAACATTAACGGCGCAGAGTATAGCCAAATAGATCATCGATTTTCCGTGTACATAGTAATAGAGGAAAAAGTGCAACGCCGTGGCCATTAACGCGCCCAACCAAATAAGTCTCCAGTTTTCAGTTGCAAAAAATGGTCCACCTAATAAAAACATCAAAATGAATAAGAAAATCACTGCGTATAGAGACATTTTGTTCTGGAACTTACTTGAAGGACCATCGGAAAACTTATTGAGAACTTTCTTATTTGTATTTATTGATAAGAAGGCTGCAACATATCCAAAGCTAAATACGGACATATTGATAATCTGCTTTCCACCTATTACGGTAGCTGCAAAAATGATGAGAGCTACAACAATTAACCAGAGACCGCATGATTTCTTATAATTAAAGTGAAGCTTCTCGTCTTTGTTATATTCCAGAAAGTTCATAAGTTTCTCCCTCAATCGAACGACTTGCCATAATACTTCTGACCGTATGCTTTTACAATCCAGTTACCTATTTTTTAATAATTGAGGTGCAGAAGACGTACGGGTTTAAAAGGTGGTCATTCATTTGATAGCCCGCGGTATTTAAATAGCCGTCAATGCATTGACGAGACGCTCTTTTGCAAATTTCTAAAAAAGTTGAGTTTGACGGTTGCAAGAGGGGCGGGTTTCTCGTAATATATCCCTTGCTGCATCCCCAGCAGCAAACATATTCGGGCGTTTAGCTCAGGGGGACGAGCGCTTCCCTGACACGGAAGAGGTCATAAGTTCAAATCTTATAACGCCCACCAACTGTTCACAGGTCAGAGTAATCTGGCCTGTTTCTTTTTGTGGATATAAATAGTAATCATTATTGTTATTGACAAAAGAGTTAAAGAGAGTAAACTTCTAACTAGCACGTTTTACAAATTGTTTTACTTACAGAAAGGAACTGACTATGTCTCTTATTGGTAAGCAAATTGGTGATTTTAAGGTAAACGCATTCCAGAACGGTGACATCACCGAGGTAAGCAAAGAGTCCACACTGGGTAAGTGGAGCCTGTTCTTCTTCTATCCAGCTGACTTTACCTTTGTCTGCCCAACTGAGCTTGAGGATCTTGCTAACAACTATGACAAATTCCAGGCTGCTGGCGCAGAGGTCTACTCTGTTTCTTGCGACACTGAGTTTGTCCACAAGGCATGGCATGAGGAGTCCGAGCGTATCTCTAAGGTAACCTACCCAATGCTCGCTGACCCAGCTCACGTTCTTGCAAGGAACTTTGAGGTCCTTATTGAGGATGCTGGCCTTGCTGAGCGCGGTGCTTTCATTGTTGACCCTGAGGGTGTCATCCAGGTTGAGCTTGTCACCGCTGGTGGCATTGGCCGTAACGCTGAGGAGCTTCTCCGCCTTCTCCAGGCTGCACAGTTTGTTGCAGAGCACGGCGATCAGGTCTGCCCAGCTAAGTGGCAGCCAGGTGCTGAGACCCTGAAGCCAAGTCTTGACCTTGTTGGTCAGCTCTAAGATTTAGGAGCTTACAATGACCGACGTCAAAGACCTCTACGACGCGGTGATTATCGGCGGTGGGCCAGCTGGGCTCACCGCCGCCCTCTATCTGGCCCGTGCTCGCTACCGTGTTCTAGTTGTCGAGAAGGACCATTTTGGCGGACAGATCACTATCACTAATGAGGTCGTTAATTACCCGGGAGTTTTCTCTACTAGTGGCTCTGAACTCTCAGAAACCATGCGTAAGCAGGCTGAAGCCTTTGGTGCAGAGTTTTTGCTGGCAGAAGTTACTGACCTGGACATGTCCGGAGATGTCAAGGTAGTTCACACTACCAAAGGTGAGCGTCCCTGCCTTTCGGTTCTTCTCACCACAGGAGCACACCCACGTCATATTGGCTTTGTGGGAGAAGAGGACTATCAGGGCCACGGAGTTGCTTACTGCGCCACTTGCGATGGCGAGTTCTTCACCGGCAAGGAAGTCTTTGTTATTGGTGGAGGCTTCGCAGCTGCAGAAGAAAGCGTATTTCTAACTAAGTACGCAAAGCACGTCACGGTTCTTGTGCGCGAGGAAGCATTTACCTGCGCCCCTGCGTCGTCCGAGGCTGCTCGCACTAATCCAAATATTACGGTTCTGTACAACACACAGGTTGAATCCGTCGCCGGTGATTCTGCGCTTAGGTCTATTACGTACAAGAATCTTAAGACGGGCGAGAAGACCACGTTTGCTCCAGAAGATGGCGATTCTATTGGTGTCTTTGTCTTCGCGGGTTACGCGCCAGAGACCGACCTGGTAAAAGAGCTGGCACAGACTGATGATTACGGCTATCTGATCACCAACGAGCATCAAGAAACAACCCGTGAGGGTCTTTTTGGTGCTGGTGATGTGTGTCAGAAGCCATTGCGTCAGGTTGCAACGGCTATCGGTCAGGCAGCAACTACCGCTACCGAGATGGAGCGCTATATCAAGCGCGCTCAGGAGAAAACTGGCCTTGTTCCACAGATGAACGTCACGCGCATCTCGTCCAAGAAGGAGGCTCCTGCGGCTCCAGCGGCTAAGAGTGCCTCTGACTCCGGAGAGATCTTCACCGATGACATGAAGGCACAGCTCAACGCTGTCTTTGAGCGCATGGCTCGTCCGCTTGTGCTTCAGCTTGAGCTTGATCAAAGACCTGTTTCTGAGGAGCTCGAAGCTTACATGGAAGAGCTTTCTTCTATGACCGACAAGCTGAGTGTTCAAACAGTCTCAGACACGGGCGAGAAGAACCTTCCTGTTGTTCGTGTGTGCGCACAGGATGGTACGCCAACAGGTCTTGCGTTCCATGGTGTTCCCGGCGGACATGAGTTCACTTCGTTTGTTCTTGGCCTCTACAACGCTGCAGGTCCTGGTCAGCCTATTAGTGACGAGGATAGGGCATCCATTGCCGCCATCGAGTCAAAGACACATCTGCAGGTCTTGGTAGGACTTTCTTGTACCATGTGCCCAGATGTTGTTGTTGCTGCTCAGCGTATTGCTGCGGATAATCCTCAGGTTACCTGTGATGTCTACGACATCAACCACTTCAAGGAGCTCAAAGACACCTACGATGTCATGAGCGTTCCATGCTTGGTTATCAACGACGGCCAGAAGGTTGACTTCGGCAAGAAGAATCTTTCTCAGATTTTGTCGCTGATTCCATAAGATCCATTTGCGTCCAGGAGAGGGTGGCGCTCATGAATATGCCGAGAAGATCAACGGTCTTCTCGGCATTTTTTGTGACGTATGAAGTAAGCGTATGAAGCTTGTTTAGAGGTGCAAGGCCACGTCCCCTTTACAGAACTTTTTGTTGGTAGAGACCTGCATCGCTAAAGCCTTGCGCACGATAGTAGGCTCGCGTTCCAATTGAGCTAATAACGTTAAGACTGGTATAACCCACATCTGCTGCAATAGATGATGCTTTGGCGAGAAGCTTTTGACCCAAGCCTTGGTGCTGAGCAGACATTCCTTCTGAGCCCAGCGAAAGCGCCTGTCCGTATACGTGGAGCTCTCTGATCATGGCCTGACCTGGCTGTACCAGCAGCTCATTAGCGGCAACATCACATACGCCAGAGGTTAGTTTGTCCCAGTGGGGAAGTGAAAGCCTACAGAAACCTGCGATTTTATTGTCAGCAGTTACCCACTGCAGGAAGTGCTCGTCACTGACCGCGGTAGTGTAAACAAAGTCTTGAAGGGTAAGTTCTGCAGCACTTACCTGCTGCTGGTTAATCTCTCTAAAGCGAATCTCCTGCACGCGGTTTGCAACGTCTTCAGCAGCAAGCTCTTGCTCCACCATCTGGCGCAGGTTGGTGTGTTTGTTTCCCACCAGAATATCGGTGGCACTAATGTCTCTGATCATGCGAGAAATACGTACGTATGGAGGAGTTACAAGCACGTCTTGAACAAGTACGTCTACCAGCTCATCTTTGGCGTATGGCTGCCATGCACCCTCACGGTATTTCTGGACCAATTGTGTTCCGGATACCAGCGCACAGGGGTAGAGTTTAATCTCGTCAGGGAGAAACCCTGGATCCGTGACAAACGTTTTAAAGTCCTGTTTGTCCGCCTCAGGAGTTGCGCCTAACAGGTTAACCATCAGGTGAGAGTGGATTTTAAATCCGTACAAGCGAATCAGCGAGAACGCTCGTTTAATCTGGGCAACGCTCATCTGACGCTGGTTTGCGTCAAGGATTTCTTGGCGTGTGCTCTGAATGCCTATTTGGATTTTGGTGCACCCAAGCTGCCTAAACATGCGTAGGTTATCGGGAGTAATAGTGTCAGGTCTGGTTTCTATTACAAGGCCAACCACGCGAGCGGCAGCTGTTTCATTAACGTGTTGTTGCTCCACCAGCTCATCATAGGTACTTTGCATCTGAGACCATGCGCTTTGGTGAGGCTGACTAGTGTCGTAGAGCTTATGAAAAGCCTGGTTATACGTGGCAGTATCATCAAAGACCGCTGCCTGCTGTTCAGCAACAAAAGAAGACAGTACCTCTTCAGAGTTCTGCAAGCCAAACGAGGTGTACCAATTCAGGCGCTCCTGGATGTGGCTAGGAGAGTTTGGCCACTCATTAAGCGCACGGAAGAGCTCTTTGATAAACCAGTACTGATAACTCTCTGGATAATCGCTCCAGGTGCCACCGAGCACTATGAGCTCTACTTTGTCGGTTGAGTGGCCCATTTGATGAAGCGCTTGAAGACGAGCAGCAACTTGTACGTATGGATCAAAAAACGTAAGCTCAGCGCGCTGACAGGCAGGCTCGTTAGCAAGATAGCTCTTAGGCATACGCAGATCACACGGACAATAAATGCAATTACTAGAGCAGGTATGCGGCCTGGTAATCACGGTAATGGTAGCCACGCCAGAAGCGGTGCGACGAGGCTTCATGCGCACAGAGCGGATAAACCTTTCTTCCAGCTCAGGGGTCACATTCCACGATTGCCATAGCTCATCATTGTTCTGCTTGACCTGCAAAAAATAGGGGAGAATTGCTCGTTTAGGAATGAGTTTCTCGCGCTCTGTACTGAGGGCGCTAGAGTCAATTCCGCTGTTGTGCGAGTTAATGAGCATCTCAAGCTGATGCGTATCAAGAGCACCTTGTGAGCTATCTCTGAGCTGCTTCAATATGTCCAAAATGAGTTCATCCATACAAACAGTATAGGCAATAAGGTGAGCTTCTGACCTTTGGGAGCAAGGCGATGACGTAAAATCTCTGTATGGAAACTTCTTCAAACAAAACATATACGCAATCTATCAGCGCATCTACCGCTGAGCAGCTGAGCTACGTAACCTCTGAGTTTTACGCTCAGCAGACGCAGAGTTTCTCGGCCACACGACAGATGCCTTGGCAGGGGTGGCAGCAGTGCCTAGATGCCATGCCTCAGCTTTTATCTGGCGAGAAACCCTCTGTACTTGATGTGGGTTGCGGCAACCTGCGCTTTGCTCGCTTTTTATGCGATGAGGCGGGGATTGTTCCGGCAAAGTATTTTGCTGTAGATAATTGCAAGCCACTGGTAGAGAGTGGTGAGGCAGACACTCATGTCTCTGAGCTGGTATTTATTGAATTAGATGTGATAAAGAGTCTGCTTGATAACACGCTTTCTTCGCGTCTGACTGTTCCGGCCTGTGATTTAGTGGTTGCATTTGGCTTTTTGCATCATGTACCTGGCGCAAAGAAGAGGACCGAGCTTCTGCGTACTCTGTTAGAGAAAACAAAACCTGGCGGATTTGTGTGCGTTTCTTTCTGGCAGTTTATGAACAGCCAAAAACTTGCTGCTAAAGCTCAAGAAACCACTGCTCAAGGGCTGCGTGCGCTGGGTATAGATGCATCAGATCTTGAGCAGAATGACTATCTGATTGGCTGGCAAGATAAGGCGGATACCTGGCGCTACTGTCATCATTTCTCGCAAGAGGAACTTGATGAGCTTCTTGCAAGCCTTGGCTCTGACGTGCACGTTTGTGCACAATTTAGTGCAGATGGCAAGGATAACAATCTTAATCGCTATGTGATTTTGCAACGCGTGTAGCTGCCTGCAAGAATATCTTGCTAAAGATTTCCTGTACAAGAAATCCCCGCGCAGAAATTGAACTGCCTCCCATTTCTTAGACACGAGAAATGGGAGGCAGTTCAAAACACACCTAAGTCGGATAATCTGCAAAAAAGACGTATACATGACGCAGAAAATACCTCAATCATGCAGATTATCTTCATTAGATGTGTAAAATGCCCGCATCTGAGCAGAATATCTGACTTAGGTGTGTTCCGTAGATACAGAATTTATCGAT
>CAJZGX010000034.1:0-11080 GCA_916048235.1 uncultured Atopobium sp. | reverse complement strand
CTGCAATAACATCGGTAAAAATCTGGTCTCCCACCATCACGGTTTGCTCTTTAGTTGCCGAGAAACGCTTCATAGCAGCAGTTAGCGCGCGAGGAAGCGGCTTGCACGCAAAGCCCTCTCCTTCAATTCCCAGCTCGTGAGCGCTACGCTGGACCTCATTGAGATGAATGTTATTGGAGATGAGGCAGAGCGTTAATCCAGCCGCATGAGCCTTCTCAAACCAAGCAGAAACCTCTGACGGCACCATCTTGGTGTCTCGGGGCACACAGGTATTATCGCGATCTAAGAGCACAAGCTTAATCCCCTGCTGAACCAAATCCTCTATTGAGATGTATTCAACAGCAGAAACGTAGTGTGTTGCTTTGGTCAAACTCATGCCACACCAACTATTGCTTGCTTGCGGCTTCACGCTCGCGTGCGTTTTCAATAGCCTGCTGATGCTCGTCGTACGTCTCTGAGAAGACGTGCTCATCCGAGGTAATCCAGAAGTAGTAATAATTGGTTGCTGCTGGATCCATAGCCGCCTTAATAGAGGCATAACCTGGGGAGCAAATAGGCGTAGGAGTCAAACCCTTAAACGCATAGGTGTTATAGGGGTCGCTTGTCATCGAGCTGAGGTCTTCTGCAGTAGCTTCCCTACCCAGGGAATAAGCAAGGGTAGCGTCACTTTGCAGATACATATCATCGTACAGGCGGTTGTAGAAGACAGATGCAACCTTAGGACGGTCATCATCGGTCAGGGCTTCTCGCTCAATAATAGATGCCATGATAATGATTTGCTCGTTAGTAAGATTCAAGTTGTAACGCTTATTAAGCGTAATGCGAGCGGCATCCAGGTTAAGATCAGCTGTCTCCGTCTCAAACTGATCAAGCATGGCACGGATGACCGTATCGGCAGTTACATTGCTTTCTGTAAAGGTATAGGTCTTGGGGAACAAGTAGCCCTCAAGAGAATCATTAGCATCTACCGCACCAGCAAGGAACGGATAGTCAGCAACATAATTGGATGCTTTTGCCTGATTCAAGAAATCATCGCGAGAAATGCCAAAGTAGTCCTGAACCAAATCCGCAACCTGAGAAACGGTATAACCTTCTGGTACGACAAAGCCACTACCAGGAGCATTAGGGCCAGAAATAAGCAGGTGAACGATGTCTGCTGGCTTGGTACCAGTGGTAATAACATAGATACCGCTCTTAATTTTCTGCTCAGCATCCTGACGCTTTACCTGGTTTAAGAACTCGCTCTTAGTTGCAATAATCTTGTTCTCAAAAAGAATCTTTGCGACTTCCTGCGCACCAGCGCCATCTGGAATAGTAACGGTAACTTGCTGACCAGCGGTAATTTCTTGCGTATCGGAATTAGCGCGAGAAAGCTCTGGAAGCGCTACTTTCCATACAAAGATGCCAAGGGCCGCAACCATGATAAAAGCGATAAGTGCCGCAAAAATACGAGAACGCTTTGAAGCCTTCTTATCTCTATGCTTTACCTGCTTGTTCTTTGCCATATGAGTGACTTGAGCGCTTCTTGAAGAAAGCTTGCCACCGGTAAGTGCAGGCAGCGATCCAGTAGCCTCAACA
The DNA here is from genome assembly GCA_916048235.1 of uncultured Atopobium sp. Classification (GTDB taxonomy): domain Bacteria; phylum Actinomycetota; class Coriobacteriia; order Coriobacteriales; family Atopobiaceae; genus Lancefieldella. Next base: position 9,502 of record CAJZGX010000034.1, on the reverse strand, counting down.
GATGGCTGCGTGATCTGTTCCTGCTGAGTCTGCTCTTCCTGAGCCTGTCCCTCTGGAACAGGAGAAGAAAAATGTGCGCCCTGACGACGCGGAGAAGAACCATTTGATAGGGTGGGCATTTAGTCTCCCTTATTCATCTGTGCATCAAGCCATGATTGCAAAAAGAGCGAAGCAGCAACCATGTCAACTTTTCCACGCATGGCTTTTTCAGATAAACCTTGCGCTCGAAGAATCTTCTTTGCTTCCGCAGAAGAAAGTCTTTCGTCAGTAAATTCTAATGGAAGTTGGCAGTTCTTCGCAATTTGCTCAGCTTGAGCGGTAATTTTTTGGGCCTGTGGTCCATCTTCGCCGGCGAGCGTCTTAGGACGACCGCACAAAAGCAGTTCTGGCTCCCAATCTTCAAGCACAGCTTTAAACGTATGTGCATGTGAGAGCACCTCTTGCGCAGGTAGCACACAAACAGGTGACGCAATAGCACCATCGGGGTCACTTACAGCAACCCCGATGCGAACTTCACCAATATCTAAAGCTAAAACGCGCAAACGTTACGCACCAAGCTTTGTTTTTGCAGCCTCAAGCGCAGCATCAATTCCTGCAGCATTTGAGCCACCTGCCTGGGCCATTGCTGGCTTACCGCCACCACGGCCACCAACAAGCTCTGCAATCTCTTTTACAATATCTCCTGCCGAGAAGCCCGCTGCAACTGCAGAATCAGTGGCACCTGCAAGCAGAGAAACCTTACCGTCAGCGGTTGCGGATGCAATGACGCAAGCAACAGGCTGGCCGTCAGATGCATCACGGATGCCATCCCAAGCAGAGCGGAGTTCTTTACCAGAAAGACCCTCAAGCTTAGCAATTACGCAGCTATAACCATTAAGCTGAACAGCAGACTTAAGTGCTTCTGCTACCTGGTTGCTGCCTGCTCCGGTAAGAGCGGCCTCAAGCTTATGGTTTGCAGTGCGAAGATCTTGCTGCAGCTGCTCAACGCGGTCTGCAACAGCAGAAGGACGAACCTTCAGAGCTGCGGCAACCTCATCAAGTTGAGCCAGGCGCTCATCAACGTACTCGATAGCGCCCATAGAAGTTACCGCCTCAATACGCCTTGAGTTAGAACCAACGGAGCTCTCAGAAATAATCTTGAAGAGGCCAAGGTCTGCTGTGTTGCGTGCGTGAGTACCACCGCAAAGCTCACGAGAGAATGGAGTGTCTTCTGCACCAGCAGAGACAACGCGTACGACATCACCGTACTTCTCGCCAAAGAGTGCAACAGCACCAGCAGCCTTTGCATCCTCAATGCTCATAATCTGAGTAACAACAGGCTTAGCAGCAAAGATTTCTGCGTTTACCATGCCCTCAATGCGATCAAGCTCATCTTTGGTAAGAGCCTCAAAGTGCGTAAAGTCAAAGCGCATACGATCTGGAGCAACAAGAGAACCAGCCTGGTTGACGTGATCGCCCAGAACCTTTTTGAGGGCTGCGTCAAGTAGGTGAGTTGCCGTGTGGTTGCGGCGAATGAGCTCACGACGGCCGGCATCAATGGTTGCGGTGACTGAATCACCAACAGAAATGGTGCCCTCCTCTACCACGCCAACGTGGGACTCAAGGCCGCCGTCACGGTGCTTGGTATCAGTGACGTGAACGTAGAGACCAGAAGCTGTCAGCTTGCCGGTATCACCAACCTGGCCGCCCATCTCTGCATAGAATGGCGTGCGGTCAAGTACAACCTCAACCTCAGAGCCAGCAGAAGCGGACTCAACCTCCTGTCCATCCTGAACAAGAGCAACAACACGAACGCCGGAGAGCTCGTTGTTGTCGTAGCCGTCAAAGACGGTCTCATCAAGGCGGTCAGAAAGTGCAACCCAAATGCTCTGAGCGTTACCCCAGGCATCGCGGTTAGCAGACTTACGAGCGCGCTCACGCTGCTCAGTCATTGCAGCGCCAAAGGCGTCCATGTCAACAACGTGACCTGCATTTGCAGCAATCTCACGAGTAAGATCAATAGGGAATCCGTAAGTATCGTGCAGAAGGAATGCAACCTCACCGGAAAGCTGTGCGCCATCCTCAAGCTGCTCAAGCTCTGCAGTGAGTTTAGACTCGCCTGCGTCAAGCGTAGCGCCAAAGCGCTCCTCTTCTGCAGTCAGAATGCCGTCAATAAGAGCGCTCTTCTCGACAAGCTCTGGATATTCTGCGCCAAGCAGAACAGCAACCTCATGTGCGTACTCTGCCATGAAGGTGCCCTGAATGCCCAGTAAGCGGCCGTGGTAGACAGCGCGACGGAGCAGGCGGCGAAGAATGTAGCTTCTACCCTCGTTACCAGGGAGAATACCGTCACCAATCATAAAGGTAACTGCACGAGAGTGGTCTGCAAGAATACGCAGGCTGCGGTCAATCTCATCAGTTGAGTGATACTTCTTACCAGAGAGTTTCTCGCCCAAAGAGATGAGGGTACGCATGATGTCACCCTCGTAATTGGTGCCCTCATGCTGCATGATAGCTGCGATACGCTCAAGGCCCATGCCGGTATCGATGTTGCGATGAGGAAGCTCAGGCAGAGAACCATCTTCCTGGCGATCAAACTGAGTAAAGACGAGGTTCCAGAACTCAAGGTAACGGTCACCATCGTCTCCAGGAGCTTCTCCCTCAAACTCAGGACCCTGGTCAAAGTAAATCTCGGAGCAAGGACCACAAGGACCGGTTGGACCAGCTGCCCAGAAGTTGTCCTCCTCGCCCAGACGGGTGATGTGATCTTCTGCTACGCCAAGAGATTTCCAAATCTCAATTGCCTCATCGTCGTCAGTAAAAACAGTAAAGTACAGGCGATCAAGAGGCAGGCCAAGGTGCTCTGGAGAAGAAATAAACTCCATTGCCCAGGTGCATGCATCGCGCTTGGTGTAACCACCAAAGGAGAAGTTACCCAGCATCTCAAAGAATGAGAGATGGCGAGAGTCGCCAATGTTGTCAATATCGTTAGTACGAAGGCACTTCTGGCAGGAAGTTGCGCCAATCTCCTTCATAGTCTTGATGCCCTGGTAATATTCCTTGAACTGGTTCATGCCAGCATTAGCAAGAAGCAGCGAAGGGTCAGAAGGCACCAGAGATGAAGAAGGATAGCGCTTGCAACCCTTGCTCTCAAAGAAGCTTAGGAAGTCCTCGCGAATCTCTGCTGTTGTCATTGTTTTATAGTCAGCCATAAAGTACTTCTCCGTATTCAAATAACTACTCTTTTGTACTGTCTGAGTCTACCGCATCTGACGATGGTTTATCTGGTTCCTTAGTAACTTCTTGAGTATTCCTAAAAAGTAACTGAGAAAAATCATGTCCAAGAATCTTAGGTGCGGGAGCTGAAGACTTGCTGCGCACATGAGCCGTAGTGTCTTGATCAACAAGACGCGACTCCTCAAAGAACTTTGGGTCATCGAGGGCATCATACTCTGGCAGAATAGCGCCAGACTCATCCACATACTGGGTCGAGTTAAAAAGCGCGCCATTTGGCGAGACGATCTGTCTGCCCGAATACTTCTCAAAGAAGTACACAAAGATGCCCCTCAATGCTGCTGTCAAAGGTATGGCAAGAATAGTTCCAACTACTCCGCCAAGAGCGCTGCCAATGACAATACCAACGAGCGAAAGGCCCGGGTGAACTTTAACGCTAGTTGCCATAACCAAAGGTGAAAGCACGTTATCAACAACGTTTTGTGCAACCACCAAAATAACGATAGTCCATACGGTCATGACAGGGTCTACCAAGATGCTCAAAATAAGAGCAATACCTGCCGAGAAAACCGGTCCAACTACAGGAATAATATGAAAGATTCCTGTAACCATGCCAATAAGAGCGGCATAAGGGTTGCCCAAAATCAGACATCCAAAGTACACAAGAATGCCATTAACCGCAGAGGTAATGATAGTGCCTCGCATATATCCACTGGTAGATCTACTTAAGATTGCAAGAATAAGTCTGAACTCATTCTCTTTTTGAGGACCAGCAATAATAGCCATCTCACGGACAATAACGGGATAATCTTTGGCAAGCCAATAGGCAAGAACCAGCCCTAAGAAGAAGACCATAAGCTGGTTTGCCATAGAAGAGATGTTGCCTAAAGCAGATGTGGAAAGCCAACTCAAAATACCAGAAGCAACTGATATTCCAATACTTGATGCCTGCTCAATTGCAAGTTCTACCGTCTGTCTAACAGCAGGGTTGCTTTGAGTGTCAAAGTTCTGCCAAAACTCCCTTGCCATTGCTCCTATCTGGCTTGCATACGAAGGAGCATTTCTGAGTAGCGTAGTAAGCTCAAATACCAATGGCTGCGCAATCAAAATCAAAAATCCTACCAGCACAATAAGCGTAAGAACAAGCGCGATAAGAGCGGAAATACCACGTGGCACTCCCCTGTCTTCAAGCCAATTGGTAACAGGACTACAGACAAACGCAATAATTGAGCCAATAGCAAACAACTCAACTGCCTGTCCCAGGATGCCAAGAACATACAGTGCAAGCGCGAACAATGCAGCCAGACCAATGACTGTCCACACCATTAAGCCACGCTGTTTCCATTTTTGAGTTGAATCGGAGAAGTTTTGATGCTTTTGATCCATTAACGGTTCACGCTTTCTGGGTCAATCTTTTCTTGGATACGCTTTAAGGTGCGACGAAGCAGCCTTGAAACCTGTACCTGAGAGATATTAAGTTTCTCCGCAATCTCTACCTGGGTAAGACCTTCAACAAAACGCATACGAATAATCTCTTGCTCCCGTGGCGAGAAGTCTCTAATGGCCTCTTCAAGAACAATGCGGTCATCAGAACCAGCAAGATCCTCATCTTCGGTCACATACTGATCAATGATTGAAGGAGTCTCGTCGCCATCAGCGCCAGAGCCGCCTCCCTCAAGAGGAACAGAGCTATAAGCGCTAGAAGACTCCATAGCCTCAAGAACTTCTTCAACGTTAGTATCAAGGCGCTGGGCAATCTCTTCAATTGAAGGGCTTCTTTGCAGCTCTTTAGTCAAATCATCAGTGACCTGATTAATCTTGGACGAAAGCTCCTGCAAACGACGAGGAACACGTACTGACCAGCCTTTATCGCGGAAGTGACGCTTGATTTCTCCCATGATGGTTGGCGTTGCATATGTTGTAAATTCAAGACCACGATCAGGCTCAAACCTATCAATTGCCTTGATAAGTCCAATGGTTCCCACCTGAATCAAATCATCAAGGGGTTCTCCACGGTTTTTAAACTTGGAGGCCAAAAAGCGCACGAGGTTTAAGTGACTCACAATAAGCTGGTCTCTTACCTCAGGGTCTTTTGTTTCTTTATATTGGGCAAAGAGCTTTCGTGTTCTATCTTTATCCCAGGCCGGGGTACCTTTAGAAGCACGGCGAGCAGCTCTTCTTGCGGCTTTCTGCTCTTCTGCAGATGCCTGTACTGCCTCGTTAGCTTCAGGTTTAGGCATGTGCACCGCCAGAAATCTTTACAAGATGAAGCGTATAACCGTCATCGCTAAGCGCAAACTCATCACAAATAGCGGAGAGTAGTAACTCTACAAGTTCTAGTGGCTGAGAATTATCTGCCTCAGACTCAACTGGATCCTCATCACCCAAGTCAAAATCAATAGCCATAGTATTGTCTTCGAGGGTAAACGTAATATCTACAGATTCTTTCTGAGTGCCACAAGCAAAGACAAATCCTTCTTCTGCGGCCATTTTGACATCTTCAAGCTCATCAACGTTCATCTTGCACAAAACAGCAAGATTAGCAGCCATCATTCTGACTGAACGAGCAAATGTTGGATCTGCAGGAGCGGAAAGCTCAACAATTTTTTGTGCCATTACAATCTACTCCTCAGACTTCTGAGAAGACTCAGAACCGTACTCGATATAGAACTGCTCAGTGCGAGCTGGTTTAGAATGCTTTGCCTTGTCCTGAGAAAGCAGAGGAAGCTCCTCAAGATACTCTTGAGCACGCTGTGCACTCTGCTGAGCAGTTGCAGTCGCACCGCTCAAGCGAGCCTGAGCTACCTCAGCAAGCTTGGAGGGATTCAATGTTCCGCCAAGACCAGTTCCCAGCTTTGAAACAGACTCAACAACACCTGTGACAGCATCGCTTGCAGCCTTGCTGACAGTTGCTGTTACTGCAGAAGCAGCACCAGAAACGGTTGCTACATCACCAAGAACCACGTTAAGACTCTCAAGAGAGGTATTAGCGTTCTCTGCAGCCTCATCAACCTTCTGCATGAGTGCAGGTAGCTGCTTGATAGTTGGATCAAGCTCATCAACCATGCCATCAATCTTTGAAATAACAGGTTGAATCTGCTCAATGGTATTGTTAGCCGAGAGTGTAATCTCAGTAATTGACTTTCTTGTTGTTCTTAGGGTCAGAGCGACCTCGACAATGGCCCAAACACCAACTACGGCTAAGACTACAAGGGCAATCTGTAGGTAATCCATCTATGCCATCCCTCAAAGCTAACGGTTACAGTTCTTTCTATTTTACCCGAGGAGCGCCTTCTTAATGCTCCCACTTGAGTAATTCAAAATCCTAGACTTCCTCGTGACGATCACGCTCTGTAGCTGCAATTCTCCACGCTTCCCAACCTCTTGGAGATGGCGAGAAGAACGCACCACGTTCAAGTCCTTCTGGAAGATAACGCTGTTCAATCCACCCGCCAGGATAGTTATGCGGGTAGAGGTAGTTGCCGTACTCCTCAGAACCAGGGCGCGTGCGATCCCTTAAGTAACTTGGAACTTCTCGCCTTGGACCTGTTCTTACCTCATGAAGGGCAGCATCAATACCTGCTTCTGCAGCATTAGACTTTGGAGCTAGTGCCATATAAATAACCGCTTGCGCAAGGTTAATTCTGCACTCGGGATATCCAATGACCTCAGCTGACCTAAATGCTGCATGTGCAATGAGTAGCGCCTCAGGATCGGCATTGCCAATATCTTCTGAGGCCAAAATCATAATGCGTCGAGCAATAAATTTAGGGTCTTCACCTGCATCAATCATGCGCGCAAGCCAATACAGTGCCGCGTCTGGGTCTGAGCCTCGCATAGACTTAATAAACGCAGAGATAATGTCATAGTGCATATCTCCTGCTTTATCGTATGGAAGTCCGCGACGAGGATTTGCCTCAAGCACGTTCTGCTTGGTGATAACAAGCGGCTCAGATGTTGTGCCGTCAGCTGATTCTGGAACATCAACCATCTGAGAAGCAAGCTCAAGTGAAGTTAGGGCTGCGCGGCCATCTCCGCCTGCAAGCGTCACAATCTCTTTGCGAGCGGCTTCATCCAAGACAAATGCGCCAGCTAGGCCATCTTCTGACTCAAGTGCTCGCTGAATGAGCTCATCAATTGCTACATCTGACAATGCATGCAGTTCCACTACACGAGAGCGAGAAATCAGAGCGCTGTTAACCTCAAAGTAAGGATTTTCTGTAGTAGCACCAATAAGTACAACTATTCTATCTTCCACTGCATGAAGCAAGGCATCTTGCTGAGAGCGCGTAAAACGATGAATCTCATCAATGAACAGAATGGTTCTTCTACCTGCTGTTAAAAGCCTTGATTCTGCAGCTTCAATCTCTCTGCGAAGATCTTTTACAGTACCTGTAATTGCAGAAACTTCTACAAATTCTGCATGCGTTGTATGAGCAATAATGCGCGCAAGCGTGGTCTTACCAGTGCCAGCTGGACCATACAGCAGGACGGACGAGAGTGTATCGTGCTCAATTGCCTTGCGCAGCCAAGAGCCAGGACCAACCGCATCTTCCTGACCCACGTATCCATCAAGCGTGGTAGGACGCATGCGGGCAGCAAGTGGTGCATTAGCTTTTTTAGCGGCACGTTCTATGCCAGAAAATAAAGTATCCATGCAGCTATTTTACCCCGTCTCAAACATAAAAGCTTGGCGAGAAGCTCGCTCAACACAAATGCTCTTTACGTGCCCGTTTGCCACGTTATGACCGACCCCGATCTTACGCGCGTACCCCTTCTGCAAAGTAGCTTCTCTTTGGAAAGAGCTCCTGAGCTTCTGGGAAAAGTGCTTCACAGGTAGCCACAAAGTAGTCATCAGTCATTGCGGAAATAAAATCAACAACAGTACGATGCACGTCACTCTTCCAGTTATAGGTATGGCCGTACCTAGAAAGGTGCCTACTCACCGGCTCAATATGATGCTTAAAAATTGCAAGGCTCTGATCACCAGATTTAAGCGAGGACAACTCGTATTCGTACAACTTCTCAAACAGGTGCTTAATGTCCTCAGAGAAATCACCATTGGCTTCTGATGCACCATAAATCTTCTGGTAATTCTCGCGCTTTGCTCGTTTCATCTCTTTAAAAGCCTCTTCAGAAAGAGAAATCTGAGGCTTGCCAAAGCTGTTCTGAACAATATCTGCAACAAAAGCAGAGGTAGCCCATGCGTTATAGGCACCACCAAGGCCATCATCAAACGTTTCCTCTGTTGCGGCACCTGCACGAAGTGCATCCTGTCTATCTTTTCCGACATACGCAATAATGTCAGAGATGCGCATAACGCAACCCTCGAGCGTCATAGGACGCAGATGAGCAATAGCCTGAGGACCTCTCTCCCAGCAATCTTCCACCACCCTGTCAAACTCATCAAAAGTTGAAAGATCACTCATTTGAAGCACCTGCTGTTCAAACTCGCCGTTGTGGCAAATTACCCCATCAAGCGTCTGTAGAGAAAGGTTTCTTGCATAAAGACCATCAAGCACGCGCACACTCTGTACGTTGTGGAAAAACCAGCGCCCCGTTTGCTCATGATAAATATCATTAAGGAAATACTCCCCTGCATGACCAAAAGGAGTATGTCCCACGTCATGACCAAGAGCAATTGCCTCAATCAAATCAAGGTTGAGGCCAAGTGCACGTCCGATATCTTTAGCTACTCTACAAACAAGCTGCTCATGAAGGCCGCGTCGCGTAATATCATCATGTGCACGAAACGAGAAGACCTGTGTTTTGCCGTTTAGCCTGTTATACGCAGGGGTATGCATGATTTTCTCGACATCTCGCATAAAAGCAGGGCGTAAAAGCGATGCCTGATCATGGGTGGAGTCTCGGCGGATGATGTCTTCATTTTTACACGCGTAAGGACTCAAGGTGCCCTTGGCTATTTGCTCAGCCACAAGAGCCTGAGTATCTTCAGAAAGTTGCCCGGTCATATGAGGTGCAAAAGGATTAGTGATGTTCATGTGTATCCTCTCTAGATATTTTTCACCTCTAGTGTAGAAGTTTCACCGGACAAAAAGTCGTGTTGAATTTTGGAAGAACTTTTGAGAAAGTCTAGCGTCTAAAAAAGACTATCCTGAACTGGCTGTTTTAAGGCTTCAAACAGATTTTTTGCTAAAAGTGCTGCACCCTTAGAATTTGGATGCACGTCATCAGCAAAATACTTCTTCTCCTGAGGCAACAGCTTTTCTCCAGAAATGCACTGCAAACCAAACTTACCAGAAACTTCTTCAATAATTTGAGAAACTTC
>CAJZGX010000033.1:0-11141 GCA_916048235.1 uncultured Atopobium sp. | reverse complement strand
AGCTACAGGAACTGCAGGAAAAGACGGTATTGAAGTCACCAATCCTTTGATTCAGAGCCTTAACCTTATTGGTATGGCCGGCATCAAGATGATGATTCCTGTCCTTGCTGCTTACATTGCTTATTCTTTGGGCGGAAAGCCTGCTCTGGCACCTGGCTTTGTCCTTGGTTACCTGGCAAGCAATCCTGTCCCTGTAGGTGAGGTTCAGGTTTCTACTGGCTTCCTGGGCGCAATGGTCCTTGGCGTTGCTGCTGGCTACCTTGTCCAGTGGATGAAGAGCTGGAAGGTCAATAACACCGTCCGCACCATCATGCCAATTCTGATCATCCCAAGTTTGTCTTCGCTTGCTCTTGGCATGCTTTATATCTATGTTCTGGCAGCTCCACTTGGCGCCTTCATGGACTGGCTGACAAACCTGCTTTCAAGCCTTCAGGGTGGCTCTGCAGTTGTACTCGGCATTGTAATTGGTCTTATGACCGCATTTGATATGGGCGGCCCAGTTAACAAGACTGCATCTACCTTCACCATGGCTCTTATGACCGCAGGTGTTTATGGTCCTAACGGTGCATTCCGTGTTGCAGTTGCTATTCCTCCACTGGTCTGCGGTGTTGCTTCTCTTATTGCTCGCAGCAAGTTTGACGACACTGATAGACAGATGGGCATCTCCGCAGTCTTCATGGGACTCATCGGTATTACCGAGGGTGCAATTCCATTTGCTGTTAAGGACCTTGCACACACCCTGCCTGCAATCATGATTGGTTCTGCAGTTGGTGCTGGCCTTGCTGCTTGGCATGGTATTGAGTGCTTTGTTCCTCACGGCGGCATGATTGTTGCTGCAGCTACAAACAACATTGCCCTCTACACCCTTGATATGGCAATTGGTGTTGCAGTAGGTGTTGCAATTCTTGTTCTTACTAAGCCAAAGCTTGAGGACAACAAGTAACACACGGCGAGAAACGCATGTACCTGTTGGTCTTAGGCCATAAAAATTGAAGTTAAAAGGAGAGGGGCGTAGGGATTCAACCCCCACGCCCTTCTTATTACCAAGAAACACTCTTGGGAAGGGGTAATTATGGAAAAGCTACCAATCAAAAAAGCTGTTGAAGGGTTGCTTAAGCTTCAGGACACAGGAAAGTCCGCCACGCTTTTAGGAATTGGACCAATGTCGCCCAACCTGTTGCAGGCAGCTTTTGAACTTGGTAGAGACTGCGATTTTCCTCTGATGTTTATTGCATCGCGAAACCAGGTAGATCTTGATGAACTTGGTGGAGGATACGTAAATTCTTGGGATCAGAAGCGTTTCTCGGAAGATATTGCTGAAGCAGCTCAGAAGGTTGGTTTTGACGGCCTGTACTATCTCTGCCGTGACCACGGCGGTCCTTGGCAGCGCGATGAGGAGCGCAACGCCCACCTTCCAGAAGATGAGGCCATGGAGCTTGCCAAGAAGTCCTATCTTGCTGATATGCTTAACGGCTTTGACCTGCTGATGATTGACCCAACAAAGGATCCTTTTGAGATTGGTAAGGTTATTCCGCTTGATGTGGTTCTTCGCCGCACGGTTGATTTGATTGAGTGGTGCGAGAAAGAACGTGTTTCTCGCGGTCTTCCTGAGATTGGCTATGAGGTTGGTACCGAAGAAACAAACGGCGGCCTAACCTCTACCGATAAGTATCACACCTTCATTGAGCAGCTTAAGAGTGAGTTGACTGCTAAGGGTCTGCCTATGCCAACCTTTATTGTTGGACAGACGGGAACGCTTACCCGTCTTACGGAGCAGGTTGGCCATTATGATTTTGAGGCTGCCATTAGCCTTGCTGAGATGGCCAAGAGCTACGGTGTTGGTCTTAAGGAGCACAACGCAGACTACCTTGATGACGTGACGCTGCTTGAGCATACTCCTGCAAATGTAACCGCTTCAAACGTAGCTCCACAGTACGGAACAGAGGAGACTCGCGCATATTTGAAGCTTTGCGATGTCGAAGATCTTCTGGTCAAAGAAGGCCTCCTGAAGGCGGATGAGGTTTCTGGCTTGAGGAACACCCTGCTAGTCAAGGCAATTGAGACTGAGCGCTGGCGCAAGTGGATGGTTGGTGATCAGGTTAATCTGACCGTTGAGCAGATTCTTGCTGATCACAAACTGTCGCTGGATATTCTTGATATCTCTGGTCATTACGCGTTCAATGATGAGGAGGTCAAGGCAGCAACTGAGCTCCTCTACAAGAACCTTGCTCAGTTCAATATTGATGGCCAGCGCTTTGTTGTTGATCACATCAAGCGTCCTCTTCGCCAGTATGTTGAGTGCTACAGGCTTGAGGGAGTTACCACGCGCATTCGTAAGGCACTGGCAGAGTAAACACGCGCTTTCAGGCGCGGCGTTTTACCGTTGCAACTTACTTGCTGTCAGATTTTGGACAGATAACTGACAAACCTAAGAGGTCGAAGGCTTTTTGCTTTCGACCTCTTTTCTTGTGCGATGTATCATAGAGAACAATAAGTACAAAAACGACGCTAAGGAGCGGCATGGCCGAAAACGACGAGCGCAAAGATGGAGTTTCTCCCGAGCTTGATATGCTCTCAACTGAGCTGCTTGGAGATGCGTTTGACCTGCTTGCAGATGGCCAATCACTCAACGTTTTGCTTGTAGTTGAGGACGCGTCAGGCACGGTTGCAAGCTATGAGTTCTCTGATGACGGCCCAGAGGAGCTGCTTGAGGGGGCTCATAAGCGCGTGCTTGACCTGGCAAAACAGAAGGGCGATAAAGAAGCAGGGCTCGAAGAGCCTGTTCGCTATGCGCTTGTATATGAGGGGGCCATTCAACTGCTCAAAGAGGGCGGTTACGAGGATGCCGTGCTTCTTGAGTTTGGCGAGAAGGGCTATAAGAGTTTCTCGGCATATTCTTTGGTTCACGGAAAAGGCCAAGGCGACCAGTTTGTGTGGTCTGATCCAGCGCCGGCAGGAGAGCTTGAGCCACTTCTGTAATGAAAAAGCTGCGTTCATTGAAATTTCTGGACGCTCTAGGCATGTAATTGCACTAAAGTTCTAAAGCTGATAAAAATTGGACCTGAACTATTCAAGTCTAAGCACATACCTTCGAGAGATAGAGACTTATGCGTCAAGACAACATCAGAAATATTGCTATCATCGCCCACGTTGACCACGGTAAAACCACCATGGTTGACCAGATGCTCAAGGCAACCGATGCATTCCGCGAGAACCAGCAGGTTCAAGAAAGAATTTTGGACTCCAATGATCAGGAGCGTGAGCGCGGAATTACCATTCTGGCAAAAAACATCTCTATTGAGTACAAGGGCGTCAAGATCAACGTTATTGATACTCCTGGTCACGCTGACTTCGGTGGCGAGGTAGAACGCGTTTTGAAGATGGCTGACGGCGCACTTCTTCTGGTCGATGCAGCTGAGGGCCCTATGCCACAGACGCGCTTTGTTTTGCGCCACGCTATCGACGCAGGTCTTTCTATCATGATGGTTGTCAACAAGATTGACCGCGACGGCGCTCGTCCAGAGGCTGTTGTCAACGATTCTCTTGACCTTATGATGGACCTTGGTGCAACCGATGAGCAGCTTGAGTTCACCATGGAGCACGTTGTCTTTGCTTCTGGCGTTAACGGTTACGCTCGCCTTGATCCAAATGATGACAATGACAACATGTTCCCTCTTCTCGACATGATTATCGACGGCCTTCCAGCTCCAGATGTTGATATCGATGGCCCTCTTGCTATGCAGTGCGTTACCATCGACCACTCTGATTACCTGGGCCGCATTGGTATTGGCCGTGTGTATTCCGGAACCGTTCATACCGGTGACAAGATTCTTGTTGTCAAAAACGATGGCTCCCGCGCTATGAGCCAGGTCAAGCAGCTGTTCACCTTTGACTACCTGGGTCGTAAGGAGTGCGATGAGGTTGACGCAGGCGATATTGCGGCAATCGTTGGCGTTGATAAAACTGATATTGGTGATGTTTACACCGATCCAGAAAATCCCGTTGAGCTTGATCCAATCGAGATTGATCCACCAACCCTTTCTATTATTTTTGAGCCTTCTACCTCGCCACTTGTTGGCCGCGAGGGAGACATTGTTGGCGGCCGTCAGCTCAAAGAGCGCCTGATGACAGAACGCGAGAATAACGTCACCATGCGCATTGAGGAGCTTCCTGATAAGACCGGTATTGAGGTTTCTGGCCGCGGTATTCTGCACCTCTCCGTTCTTATGGAGAGCATGCGTCGTGAAGGCTTTGAATTCCAGGTTGGTCGTCCTCGCGTTCTGTTCAAGAAGGACGCCCAGGGTCACACGCTTGAGCCTATTGAGCAGGCTGTTGTTGAGTGCAATCCAGAGTATGCCGGTAAGGTCATTGAGGTCTTTGGTAACGTTGGCGGCACCATGTCCATCATGGACACCGGCGAGACTCAGACGCACCTTGAGTTCAAGATTCCAACCCGCGGCATCATGGGTCTTAAGACGCGTGTCATGAACGTCACCCACGGAGACGCAGTCTTCTATCACACCTTCCTTGAGTACGGTCCTTTTGCAGGCGATATTGGTAGCCGACAGAACGGCGCCATGATTTCTATGTCTACCGAGAAGGCCGTTGCGTACGCACTTGGTACGCTTCAGGAGCGCGGCCAGCTCTTTGTTGCTCCAGGTGTTGAGTGCTACGAAGGCATGCTGGTTGGTGAGCGTTCAAGGCCAGGCGACATGGTTGTTAACATTGCACGCACCAAGTCTTTGGGCAACCAGAGGTCTTCAACTGCAGATATTTCAGTTCAGCTGACTCCTCCACGCCTGTTTACGCTGGAAGAGGCTCTGGAGTACATCATGGACGACGAGCTTGTTGAGATCACGCCACAAAACATCCGCATGCGTAAGCGTATTCTTTCCGAGACTGAGCGCCGTAAGTGGGCAGTCCGCAACGGCATGGTTAAGAAGTAACAGCGTCGTTTACAGACAACCAATCTGGCGAGAAGAACTTGCAGCTGCAAGGGTTTCTCGCCAGTTTTGTTTTAGGCAGATTTTAAATAAAGTGCTGATAAACGGTATGTGAGGGCGATGTAAAACCGCCCAAAACCGCCCAAAAACATCCAAAACCGTCCGATTGTGAGCGAATGCTACTTTGCTGAGCTGTTCTGCTCAGGCTGCTTACCAGGCTTCTGAGCTTTGTGACGAAGCTTGTTAACACTGCGCATTACGTGCGGCGTAAGGTCAACGTCAGCCGGAGAAAGTACGTTGTATTTGAGCGACCAGCGCCTAAGGCCAACGGTAACCACAACACAGACAACAGCTGCCCAAATTTTGGTGACGCCTGCATAAGAAACAAGTGCCCAATAGGAGGTAGTGCCAGCAACAGCGCAAAATGCATAGAGATTGCTTCGCTGGAAAATGCGAGGAATATCGCCAAGAAAAACATCGCGAAGCATACCGCCGCCAACACCCGTGATGCTTCCCATCAGAATAACCGAGAAGGGGAGCAGGTGATATACCAGGGCTTTATCAGTACCAACAACGGCAAAGAGGCCAACAGAGATAATGTCGGTCCACTCAAGCATGCGCGGAAATCTACCAAGCGGCTCGGGGAACATAAACAGCAAAACGGCGGTAAAAACTGCCGCAGGAATGGCGTACGGCGAGTTAAGCATGTAAACGCCGCCCTCTTGCATCATGACGTCCCTGATAAGTCCGCCGCCCAGGCCGCCTAAAAGACCAAGGCCCACAAAGCCCACAAGGTCCAAGTGACGATCCCTTGCAACCAAAATTCCCGAGATTGCACCAATAATTACTGTTAGAAGGTCCAGCCAGTAGGGGATGCCCACAGAAATTGCATCTGTGCCATAAGGCGAGAAAAACGGTGGCATCCATACCTCCTACTGGTGTTTTACTTTTTATGAGTATGACAATACTACACAAGTATTAAAAATACACAGAACTTCTCGTCCTATATTGGTGAGAAATCCGCTATACTGTCCCGTGCGGTTTTATATGGAGAGTTGTCCGAGTGGCCGAAGGAGCACGATTGGAAATCGTGTAGGCGTCTAAAGCGTCTCCAGGGTTCAAATCCCTGACTCTCCGCCAGAATTTTCACGGCGCCTACGGGCGCCGTTTCACCCTTCGGAGGGGTGGCAGAGTGGTTGAATGCGGCGGTCTCGAAAACCGTTTACCCCTTCTAGGGGTACGAGGGTTCGAATCCCTCCTCCTCCGCCATTTAACATTTTTTTGATTAATTGTTACCAATAAAGATATATTTATTTTTCGATTTTATATAGAATGTTTAGGCTTAGTAATTCGATGTCATCTTTTTTGACACGAGGGGAGAGTTAAATGGCTGTTTCAGCAGATGAGTTGAATGGCTACAGGCGCGATCGCTATTTTGCACGCTCCTGGGCACTTCTGACTCTGGAAAAGGGTTGGTGGAAGCCTGTCCTTATTATGGCTCTGTTTGGTCTTATTCCAGTTGTCGGAATTCTTGCACTTGTTGGCTATGCACTTGAGACTGCACGCGTAACTGCATGGGGTATCAACGCTGGTCCAAAGCAGAAAGACCTTAAGTTTGGTACCTATATTGTTACCGGCTTCAAGGCAGTTGTTATTGCACTTGCATTTGGTCTGGCATACAGCATTGTTACTGGAATTCTTTCTTTCATTCCAGTTATCAATCTGATTCTTATCCCAGTCTTTATTGTTGCAGCATTTGTGTATCCACTGTGCATCAATGTTATTCAGGTCCGCGCATCAGTTTATGGTCGCATCTCCGCTGGTTTTGCTTTTAAGAACATCTTTGAGATGATCAAGCATGACATGGGCGGTCTGTTCCGTATCTTTGGTATGGGCATTGTACTTGGTATTGTTACCTCAATTATTATGGGTATCATCGGCGGTAGCGCTGCAATCAGCATGATTGTCAACATTGGTGCTCAGGCTATGGCCATTGCAAGAACTCAGAATATTTCCAGCCAGAATCAGCTTGGTCTTGTCATGCTTGCTCTTCTTGCACGCGGCTTCATTCAGATGGGACCAATCTTCCTGGTTATTGGCTATATTGGTCACGTAGTTGGTCTTATCGTTATGCTTCTTATGCAGAACGCAATTGCTCTTTGGATGCGTCAGTTCAATGTTCCTGCATGGGGACAGAGCAATGATCCACTGCCACCATTTATTAACGATCCACGTGATGGCGTAGCTGCTACCTATGCCGCTCCAGCACCTGTTGCTCCAACTGCACCAGCAGCAACCGCTGCTCCTGCAGTAGCACCTGTTGCTGTTCCTGTCGCAGCACCTGCACCAGCACCAGCAGCTACCGCTCCTGCAGCACCAGCAGCTCCTGCTGCCCCAGTTGCTGCTCCAGCTCCAGTTGCACCTGCAGCCCCAGTTGCTGCTCCAGCTGAGCCTGTTGCAGCTCCAGCGGCACCTGCAGCTCCCGTTGCTCCAGCAGCTCCAGTCGCTCCTGCTGCACCAGTCGCACCTGCGGCTCCTGCAGCACCAGCAGCTCCTGCAGCTCCTGCAGCACCTGCTGCACCAGTCGCACCTGCGGCTCCTGCAGCACCAGCAGCTCCTGCTGCACCTGTTGCACCAGCAGCACCAGTGGCCCCTGTAGCTCCTGAGGCACCTGTTGCTCCTGCAGCTCCAGAGCCTGCACCAGCTTCAACTGTTGTTGTTGAGCCAATTATCCCAACAGCTCCAGAGGCTCCTGAGGCACCAGCTGCTCCAGCAGATGCACCAACTCAGAATCCTGAGGGACCTGCAGCTCAGTAATGTAGAGTACATATAAACAAAACGGCCATCATGCAGATTGTGTGATGGCCGTTTTTCTTTTTCAATACCATGTTTTTAAAATTGAGCGAGTGACCATGCCTTAGAAAGATTCGCGTCAAATCTTTGCAAGATTAAAGACAATTAGGCGACAAATTGCCAATTTAAGCTATATATGTGGACTGCATGTGAGAAAGTTTGTGGGCTAGTTTCGTATTTAAGCATTTATGTGGTATGATGCTTGGTCGAACTTTCCTGCTTCGGGTGCACCTTCACTTCCCGAAGCCATTAGCCCAGAGGAGGTGACAATATGAAGGCCTATGAACTGCTGTTTTTTGTTGACCCAGCTTCCACAGAGGAAGTCCGCGCTGGTGTAATGAAGCGTATTGACGTTGCTATCACCACTGACGGCGGAGTAGTCGACAGCGTCGAGGATTGGGGTAAGCGTAAGCTTGCTTTTGAGATCGACGATCTTACCGAGGGTGACTATACCCTCATCAATTTCCATGCAGATCCAACGCAGATTGCAGAGCTCGATCGAGTCCTGCGAATCAATGATGCTGTTAAGCGTCACATGATCGTGCGTCGAGTCGATAAGGACTAAGTCCTTGTAATGGAAAAGTGGAATTATTCCACGATGAGAGGTAGTGAGATTTATGAGTATTAACAGGGTTAACATTTCGGGCAACCTGACCCGTGACCCGGAGCTTCGCTCCACAGCAGGCGGTACCCAGATTCTATCCTTCGGCGTTGCGGTTAATGATCGCCGCAGGAACCAGCAGACTGGTGAGTGGGAAGATGTTCCTAACTTCGTAGACTGCGTAGTATTTGGTCAGCGTGCTGAAGCACTTTCCCGCTTCCTCTCCAAGGGTTCGAAGGTTGCTATTGAAGGCAAGCTTCGTTTCAGCTCCTGGGAGACGAAGGAAGGACAGCGTCGCAGCAAGCTTGAGGTTGTTGTCGATGAGGTCGAGTTCCTTTCTAGGAATCAGCAGGGTGGAGCCCCTATGTCACAGGGCGCACCATCTTATGCAGCTCCAACTCCACAGGCACCCGCTCCCGTTCCGGCTCCGCCAGACGAGGAGTTCTACGATGCTGATATTCCGTTTTAAACGTCAGACAGCAACACAGACGTTACTGTCATCTGAAAGGTAAAAGACATGGCTCAGCAGAAACAAGATTTCCAGCGCCAGCCGCGTCGCAAGTATTGCCAGTTCTGCAAGGAGGAGACTGAGTTCATCGATTACAAAGATACTCAGCTTCTTCGTAAGTACATGACCGACCGTGGCAAGATTAAGCCTCGTCGCGTCACTGGCACCTGCACGCAGCACCAGCACGACATTGCACTTGCTATCAAGCGCGCACGCGAGATGGCACTTCTGCCCTACACTGTCCCTGTGGTTTCCAGCCGCGGTGGCCGTAGTCGCGGATAACCTATCTGTTCTTTAGGTAGAGTTGGTTAGCAATGGATAGACCGGATTCAAATATTCCTCAGGCACCTGAAGGGTATTCTCGCCCAGAGAGTAGCTCGCAGAATGTTGCCGGTCCAAGCAACCAAAACGGAGGCAAACCGCGTCCGTTTGAGGCCCCAACATACAAGCAAGGATTTGTGCTTTGCGTTGTTGGTGGAGTAATTACCGGGCTTCTTTCTTTTATTGGAGCCGCTTTGGTTGCGTATGGCATGGTAATTGCTGTCTATTGCAAAAAAGGGCACGGATGGTTTGGTCCCGCTATTACTTCTGTACTTGTTACAGGTGTAGCAGCTTATTTGCTCTCGGGACCAACGGAGGCGGCAACTTCAGTTACCGCTTGCGCACTTGCTCTTGGAGTTGGCTACGCTTTTGCAACAGAGAAACTCACCGTTGGTGTCGGATCTCTTCTTGTAGGAGCAACGGCTTTGGCACTTCTGGGATATGACGCGTTCTTTGCCGCAATGGCAGGCACAACTCTTCCCGAGCTTGCTCAGAACGTATTTAATCAATACGCCTCGCAGGTCTCAGGTGCTTCTCCAGAGATCCAAGAAGGTCTTTCAACAGCAAAGGCACTCTTTATGCTCTTTTGGCCAACCAGCTATACCGGTATGGCGCTTTTATATTTTGTAATTGCGCGTTTTGGAGCTCGAACAGTGTATAAAGCGCTGACAAGAGACCCACAGAAATTGCCACAGTTCCAGCTGATGGACGTTCCATTTTGGATGTGTGTTCTTACCGTGGCCAACTTGTTTGTATATGCACTCTCAAGCACCATTTTGCCTGCACAAGACATACTTCAGCTTATTACGTTGAATGTGTTTATGGCTCTTAGGGTTGTGTTTGCTCTTCAGGGCCTTGCGGTGCTCACATGGTTTGTGCGCGAGAAGCACTTCTCGCCAGCACTTTCTCTGTCACTGTTTGTATTGGCAGGCATGTTAGAAGTTCAGTTAGGCGTTATGGCTCTCGTAGGACTTATTGACGCCTGGGCAAACTTCCGAAAGCTTGACCGCTCAGGAAGCCAGGATTCAGAGTCCACGATAAACAACAACTAGTCGATACTATCGACTCATCAAAGGAGTTTCCCATGAAAGTTATTCTCTTGGGCGAGCTTCGCGGTAAGGGCGGCGAAGGCGACATCGTAGAGGTCGCACAGGGTTATGCGGAGAACTTCCTGTTCCCCAACAAGATTGCCCAGCCTGCTACACCGGGTAACATCAAGCAGCTTGAGGAGCGTCGTCACAATATCGCTAAGCGCGAAGAGCAGCGTATTGCTGACGCAAATGCTACCAAGGCAGCTCTTGATGGCAAGCTCGTAACTGTTGACGCTCGCATTGGCGAGGAGGGCCAGCTCTTTGGCTCCGTCACCACCGCTCAGATTGCTGATGCAATCGAGGCACAGCTCAACGTCACCGTTGATCGTAAGCGCATTGCTCGTAGCGCTGCTATCAAGACCGCTGGTCGCCACAATGTCACCATTGAGCTTTACCGTGACATCACCGCTACCGTCGTTGTTCTTGTTGGCGAGGACGATGCTGCTCCTGCAGAGGAGGAGGCCGAGGAGGTTGTCGCAGAGGCAACCGTCGAGGTTGAGGTTGAGTCCGCAGAGTAGTTTTATGCATGCATAAAACACTGTTCTCCTGCATTTTTTGGTGGTTTATACAATTTCTGCAGTTTTCTACAGATTTGTAAGCTTTTATAAAAAGCAAGGCCATCTGAAAAGAATGGAATGTTTGTTCGAACCACCCCTTTGTGAAACATAACAAAGGGGTGGTCTTTTTATGTGTAGACGAAACGGTATAATTTCTTACACTCTACCTGCGGTTATTCAAAATGTTATGTAAAACATATTCACTTAACCTGCGGAATTGTAATTTGATTTGTATAAATGCAGATAAGCAATTGTGTAGAAAATACC
>CAJZGX010000032.1:0-11168 GCA_916048235.1 uncultured Atopobium sp. | reverse complement strand
TAGCCGTGTCCCAGATATGGTTAGTAAAGCTGTAGAGTTTGGTATGCCAGCACTTGCTCTTACTGATCATGGGTATCTCTTTGGAATTCCAGATTTTGACCTTGCATGCCGTAAGTACAATGAGGCGCTTAAAGACTTTGGCCAGTGGTGCCATGATGTGGAATGTTTTGAAAAGGGTTGGGATTTAGAAGAACCTCCTGTAGATGATCCCAATGCTGGTGAGCATGATAAGGTTCATGCGCAGTGGGCTTCTGACGTTCAAATTTGGAATCAAACACATAATATTGAGGCCGTAAAAGCCAATAAACCTTCTCCACTTATTAAGCCAATTTTTGGCTGTGAAGCTTATTTCATTCTTGATGATTGTATTGAGAAGGGCACTAAGCAGGTACGTTATCACCTTATTCTGCTTGCTAAAAATGAGACCGGCTATGTCAATCTGATGAAGATGATGTCAGAGGCGGGCTCAAAAGATATGTTCTATTACAAGCCGCGCACTACGCTTGAGATGCTCAAGCGCTACCATGAGGGCATTATCTGCACTTCAGCTTGTGTTTCTGGCATCATTCCTCGTATGTTGTTTGAAGGCCGTCCAGAAGAAGCAGAGCGTTGGGCAAAAATCTACCAAGATATCTTTGGGGATGATTTCTACCTAGAGATTCAAGACCACGGTTTGTCTGATCCAAGCTGGGGCGGCTATACCGATAGAACCCTTGCTGAGCGCATTGTTAAGATGGGCCATGACCTTGGTATTAAGGTTGTTGCTACCAACGATAACCACTATCTCACTAAAGAGGATGCAAGCGTTCAAGATATTGCTTCCTGCATTGGTTCAGGCGCTCGCGTTGATGATGAGAACCGCAAACGCATGACAGGCAGCGAGTTTTACCTTAAGAGTGAGCAAGAAATGCGCCAGATCTTCTCGTGGTGTCCAGAAGCTATCGAGAACACCATTGAGGTTGCAAATAAGTGCAACTATGAGCTGGACTGGACTCACATGTATCTGCCAAAGTTCCCAGACTTGGCAGAGGGAGAGACCTCAGAGGAACGCTTTAGAAAAGAGTGTGAGCTTGGTCTTGCAAGACGTTATGGAGATGATTGGCAAAACGTTGTCATCAACGAGATTAACGTTAAAGACCGTTTTGAGTATGAATATGACATCATCTGCAAAAAGGGCTTTGCAGATTACTTCTTAATTGTTCAGGAGTATGTTCGCTGGGCAAAAGAGAATGGTATTGGCGTAGGCCCTGGTCGTGGTTCTGCAGCAGGCGCTATTGTTGCATACGCTATGGATATTACCTCGTTTGACCCTCTTGAGAATGGCCTCATGTTTGAGAGGTTCTTGTCTCCACAGCGTTCAGAGATGCCAGATATTGATATGGACTTCGACGATGAGCGTCGTCTTGAGGTTGTTGAGCACGTCCGTCAGATTTATGGATCTGAGCGTGTTTCTCACGTTATTACGTACTCGACCATCAAGGCAAAACAGGCAATAAATGACGCGTGCCGCGTTCTGGGTTACCCCGTTTATATGGGTCAGCGCCTCTCTAAGATGATTCCAGGAGATCCTAACGCTCACCTTAAGTTTGTTCTTCATAAGGCTCAAGAAGGCCAAAAAGGCGCTGATCAGTATTCTGCTGATTTTGAAGATGCGTACGAGAATGACCCTGATGCTAGAAGAATCATTGATGCAGCTCTGTCTATTGAGGGCTTGCATCGTGGTGAGGGTGTGCATGCTTGTGCGGTCTTGATTGCTCCTACGCCTGTAAATGACCACGTTCCCACCAAGGTAGATACCAAGGGCGGCGTAGAAATTACGCAGTACGAGGGCCACTCTGTCGCAGACATGGGCCTTCTTAAGATGGACTTCTTGGGACTGAGAACCCTAACGGTTATTTCTCGTGCAATCAAAAACGTGAAGGATAACTACGGTATTGATATCGATGTAGATAACATTCCGTTTACTGATCCAGAAATTTATAGACTTCTTAGAGAAGGCAGAACTGCTGGTGTTTTCCAGGTTGAGTCTGCAGGTATGACTGCAACCATTAAGGGCATGAGACCAACAGAATATAAGCACATCGTCGCACTTATCGCTCTTTATCGTCCTGGTCCTCTTAACGCAGGTATGGTTACCAGCTATATCAACCGTATGAACGGTAGAGAAGAAGTCAAAGATTACGATCCACGTCTTCACGATATCTTGGAAGAAACCTACGGAACCATGGTCTACCAAGAGCAGGTTATGCAGATTTCTATGAAGATGTCTGGTTTTACCGCAGGCGAGTCTGACAAGGTCAGAAAAGCAGTAGCAAAAAAGAAGATCAAACTCATGCAGGAAGTTGTCCAGCACTGGGATGACGGTACTGATGAGACCATGGAGGCTCACTGGAAAAACGGCGCAGTTCGTAATGGATTTGATCGTTCGGTTGCAGAAAGCATTTGGGACGATGTTCTTGAGTTTGCATCTTATGCATTCAACAAGTCTCACTCTGCTGGCTATGCAATTCTTGTTATGCAGACCGCATGGATTAAAGCGCATTATCCACATGAGTTTATGGCAGCAGTTCTTACCTCATACATGGGTAAGACAGATAAGATTGTTCACTACGTAAGCGCTTGCCGTCATGAGGGCATCAAGATTCTTCCGCCAGATATTAACGAGTCCGGTAAAGACTTTACGGCTACTAAAGAGGGTATTCGTTTTGGCTTTGCAGGAATCCGCGGCGTAGGAGCCGGTGTTGGTGAAGCCATTATGCTTGAGCGTCAAAAGGGCGGTCCTTTTGCCAACATCCACGATTTTGTCGATCGTGTTGACGCAAGTCAGGCAAAGCGCAACGTTGTTGAAGCTCTTATCAAGGCAGGAGCTTTTGACTCAACAGGCTATACCCGTATGCAGATGATGAGTTTTGTGGATAAGAACAACCCACAAAACATCATTGATGCTGCTACTAAGCGTCAAAAAGATAAGGCTGTTGGTCAGTTCTCTATGTTTGATATGTTTGCAGAGGTAGAGGGTTCTGGCTTTAGCGATAGTGTCCCAGAGCCAGATGGTGTTGAGTGGGATAGGCGATTCAAGCTTACTAAAGAGTATGAGGTCTTAGGCATTTATGTCTCTGATCATCCACTTCGTCCATACGAGTACGCCCTTGCTAAGAGCAGAGATTATGCTCTTGCAGAAATTGAAGAGAATGTAGAGGTTCAGCTTCCTAACGGTGCTATGTCTCAGCAGTTCAAAGTTCCAGAAGGTAAACCTATTCGCTTTGCGGGCATGGTTACTAATGTTATGAAGCGCACTACTAAAAACGGCGATCCAATGGCAATTGTTACGCTTGAAGACATGGAGGGTAGCGTCACTATTGTCATGTTCCCTAAGCTCTACAAGAAGGCTGCAAGACTTCTTGCTGGAGATGTTGACCCAGAGACTGGCGAGAGCCAGAGCGACATCTTCATTTCTGTTCTTGGAAAGCTTGAGCGCTCTGATAGAGGAGACCAGGTTATTGCTCAAGAAGTTAATCCTATTGAGCTTAACAGTGCTAACAACACACCAAAGACACTCGTTATTCATATGCCTGCTTCTCAACTTCAAAGACAGGCTATCGAGACACTTGGACAGATCTTCTCGCGCTATCCTGGCATGGACTGTATTGAGATTAGGGTAGAAACAGACATGGGCGATGTTATGCGCATGGAAATTCCTACCAGGATTGATGGACGTAGCATGGTTCTTTTGACCGAGCTTAAAGATTTTATTGGTCAAAGCGGATACGCACAGATTGTTTAGATTTTGTCGATTCTAAATTTGCAGGTTACTCTTAAGTAATAACTGTTACTATTTAAGTAGCACTTGCTAAGAAATTCTGACATCTTCGGATGTCGTGAGAGGAGAAAAAATGATCGACGCAAAGTTTTATCGCAACAAGGAGACAGGCGCTGTTGTTTACGGTGTCGCAGGCAACGTAGAGGCAGCAGACCTTGAGCTTCTCCAGGCTGGCGTTACTGACGGTGCAGCTGAGAAGCATGTTCCATTTGTTACTCGTGAGGGCAACACCGTTACCGTCCGTGTTGGTGAGGTTGCTCATCCAATGCTCGAAGAGCACTACATTGAGTTCATTGCTCTTGTTTCTGAGAACGGCGCTCAGTTCGCTCAGCTTAAGCCTGGCCAGGAGCCAGTTGCTACCTTCACTCTTGAGGAGGGTGTTGAGGCAGAGGCTTATGAGTACTGCAACCTTCACGGTCTTTGGAAGGTTTCTCTCTAAGACTGGTTGCGTATTCAACAAGTTAAGCTTATCTGTGAATCTGAACGGAGCTGCTACCTGCAGCTCCGTTTTTTCTTACTACACCTGTTTGTTTTTGGGTAAAAACAAATTAAGCACTTTATGATAGGAATGGTATGCGCATAGCAGTTGCACAAATGAATACTCAGGCCGGAGACTTCGAGTTTACCGCTCAGACCATGCTGGAATATGCCCAGAGAGCTCAACAGCAAGGTGCTGAGTTAGTCATTTATCCTGCTCCAACTCTTACAGGGCTGCTAAGCGTGCCAGAGGCTGACATAGAAGGGCTTTTTGCAGACCTCTCGGAGATTATCAATTCGCTTTCAGAAAAGCTTCCAATTGCGGCCCTTATTCCTGTTGTAACAGAGTTTGATGGAAGTGCAGCTAGCGAGGCCCTTCTCGTTAGAAACGGCGCCGTAACCCCGCTCAAATTGACTGCCCAGATAGCGCACATGAGCGCTCTTGCTCGTTCTGCTAGCTCTGCACAAACATCTGGCGAGAATACCTTTGAGCTCGCAAAATTTGAAGCAGGTGGCCTTACGTTTGGCATTGCTTTTACCTACGACGATCTTGACGCATGGCAAGATGTCGACGACTCGTTAGATGCTGTCATTTACTTGCCGTATTTTGGCTTTGCTGTTGACGATTCGTCATCCGCCATGGGCATGGCGGTGGCAGAAAGCCGCTATCTGGGAGACGTTGAAGAGTTTGATAGCTGGCTTATCGCTGCAAACGCTGTTGGCGCCTATGGTAACCAGGTGTTTTGTGGTTCAAGCTTCTTCTTGTCTCCTTCAGGAGATTTAGTCAAACAAGCAGCCTCATTCTCAGAAGATATGGTTGTCTGCGAGGTTGACCAAGATACTATCGAAAACTTTGATAGAGAAGATACTGCGGGTGTCTATAACAGCGCGCTTACTACCTGGGGCGTATTGGCTACAGGAGTGCGAGACTACACGGTAAAGTCTGGCTTTGACGGCGTGTTTATTGCAGTTGATGGTTCGCTCAATTCTCTTGTTACTATGGCGCTTGCCTCAGACGCTTTAGGTCCTATGCGCGTCCACGTACTGTTGCTTCCAAACAAAGATTCTCGAGAAACAAGTGCTGCAGAGTTGCTTACCGCAAGACTTCGGGTTAATAAAGTTACTGTGGACAGCACGGTTTTCTCGACATTGACCGATACAAAATTGGTGAGTGCATACGGCTATGCATACGCTGACCAGCACAATTATTTAACGCTTGAGACTGCCGATAAAACCATTCTTGCGCTCAAGGGAACAGAGATTTCTAGTGCGCATTCTCTGTGGCCTCTTGGTGATATGTATCATGCAGACATTGTTGACCTTGCTAGGGTAAGAAATACCTTCTCACCAGCTATTGACCATGCAGTCCTCGAGAATATCTCTGAGGTTGTAACTGATGGGCTAGAAAATGCCGCGTCGACGCCTCAAGAACGCATTGAGTTTGTTGATTACGTGCTTACCAGCTACCTTGAGTGGAATAAGAGCATTTCTGCCATTGTGGAAGAAATGGGAAAGGTTGACGAGGTCAAAGCAATTATTTCTATGCTCCACGCCCGCCAAAAAGACCGCAGAAATACCACTGAGGTTCTGGAAATGTCTTCAAAGAGCCTCACCAACGCTCAAATTCCACACGCATCAGTCTGGCAAGACAAAATTAGAGATACAAAGGCTTCCGAATCTGACCTGGTAGAGTCCTTGCGAAATTCTTTGCGAGAAATTCAAGGAGCTTCTATGCATCTGCCTGAGTTGTCAGTTGATCCAGCGGAGGCTCAGGAGGGCTTTAAGGATATGCTGGAGCTTTTAAAAGAGCTGGCACAAGAATCTGATGCACAAATTGGCATGGTTGACCCCAAAATGTGGAGAGGCCCTTTCTCAGAAAATTAGTTGCATCGTTTGCGCATACTCTGTGATAATATAGAACGAACGTTCTATATTAGGAGGTGCAATGGTAATTCTTGGAATAGACCCTGGTCTTGCTCACACTGGATGGGGAATTGTAGAGACAAGGGGTTCTGAATGCCGTGCACGCGCCTATGGATGCATAACTACAACCGCAGATGAACCAATAGATATGCGCTTGGGAAGAATCTATAACCAGATTGTTGAGGTTATAGATAAGTTTTCACCAGAAGCTCTTTCTATTGAGAGCATTTACTTTGGACAAAACGTTAAATCTGCTATTCCTACTGCACATGCTCGCGGTGCTGCTATTGTCGCTTGTTCTAAAGCAGGTCTTACGGTTGGAGAATATACTCCAATGCAGATAAAGCAAGCTGTTGTCGGTACAGGAGCTGCTGATAAACAGCAGGTTATGTATATGGTTCAAAACATATTGTGCTTGGACCATCAGCCTCATCCAGATCACGCAGCAGATGCTTTAGCTGCTGCAGTTTGTCACGCTAATCTTGTTAGAACCACCTCGCTTGGAAAGGGAAGAATACAACTATGATTGTCCAGCTTACGGGCACACTTGTATCCGTTACTCCTTCAGTTGCTGTTCTCGACGTTAATGGAGTTGGGTATGAGCTGGGTATATCAGCTTCAACAGCTGCTTCGCTTCCACAAGCGGGTGAAGCAGGCGTTACCGTTTTAACTCGTATGGTGGTCAGAGAAGATTCAATGGAACTCTTTGGTTTTGCTTCGCGAGAAGAGCGTGCGCTCTTTGATCGCTTGCGTGCAATTTCTGGAGTAGGTCCAAAACTGGCTCTTTCTGTGCTTTCTACGTTTACACCACAGCAACTTGCGGTAATTGTTGCTACTAATGATGGAAATCGTCTTAAGAGCGTTTCTGGCCTTGGTAAAAAGAAGGCAGAGCGCTTAGTAATTGAACTTTCTGATGTGTTTGCAAAAGATGCAGAGCTTAAGCAGCTTGTTGGTCTTACGTCTCCTGCAGACTTTACTGCTATTCCAAAACCTGCTGTAACCTCTGTAGAATCAGAGGCTATTGAGGCTCTTCTTGGAATGGGCTTTACTTCTCAGGAAGCAACTCTTGCTCTTGAGGGCTATGAAGAGGCTGGTGCTATTACAATTGAAGCTGCTATTGGTTATGCACTAAGGCGTTTGGGAAGTGGTAATTAATGTGGGAAGCAGATGCAGATAACCTATTTGAGTCGTCGTCTACTCCAGCTCCATTTCCAGGACACACTTCTCAGCGTGTAGTTTCTAGTGGGCTTCAGGCAGAAGACCTGGAGCAAGATAGAAACTTGCGACCAAAAACTCTTGATGAGTATCTTGGTCAGGAGCGTGTTAAATCAAATCTCCGTGTTCTTATTGAGGCAGCAAAAAGTCGTAATGAGCCGCTTGATCACGTTATTTTTTCTGGCCCTCCAGGCCTTGGCAAAACAACGCTTGCAGGTGTTTTAGCGGGAGAAATGGGCTCAAAACTTCATACAACCTCTGGCCCCGCAATTGAGCGAGCAGGAGATTTAGCAGCAATTCTCACCAATCTTGAAGAGGGAGATATCCTCTTTGTTGATGAGATTCACAGGCTTAATCACCAGGTTGAAGAAATTTTGTATCCAGCAATGGAAGATTTCTTCTTAGATATTGTTATTGGCAAAGGTCCTGCGGCAAGGTCAATCAGGCTTGATATTCCACGCTTTACTCTTGTGGCTGCAACAACAAGAACCGGACTTCTAACTGGTCCTTTGCGCGATCGTTTTGGTATTTCTTATCGTCTTGATTACTATACTGTTCCTGAGCTTCAGACTATTGTTATGCGCTCGGCAAACATCCTTGATGTAGAAGTTGATGAGCAGGGAGCTGCTGAAATTGCTTCTCGATCAAGAGGCACACCACGCTTGGCAAATCGTCTGTTAAAACGCGTACGAGATTACGCACAAGTTAAAGCTGAAGGTACTATTACCTGGCAGGTAGCCTCAGAGGCGCTTTCATTCTTTGAGATTGATGAGCTTGGTCTAGATGTAATGGACGTGCGTGTTTTACGTGCGCTTTGTGAGACGTTTAGAGGTCGTCCGGTTGGTCTCACAACCATTGCAAGCGCAGTCTCAGAGGATCCATCTACACTTGAAGATGTTTATGAGCCATATCTTTTGCAGCAAGGACTTATTATTAGAACACCTCAAGGTAGACAGGCAACGCATGCTGCATTTGATCACTTACGTATTCCTGTTCCTACTAACTAGTAGATTGGAACAAAATGCTTCAACGAGATTACATTTTGGAAGTAATCGATGACTTTACTTCAACGGTCACAGCAGGTTTGGGAAATGCTTTAGAGACTCAAACTGAAGAGTCACTCGATGGGGTAGAGGCAGCTGTTGCAGAGCTCATTGATTTGAGCCCAGAGACTGCTCTTGCGCTTTCGCCAGACTCTCTTGTAACCATGATGTTGCTCTCCGGCGTAGCTGATTCAGTTGCAGAGTATGTGGTGTATGCACTCGATAGGCTCTCTCACGTTTATGAGCAACTAGGAGACGGGGATAAGGCTGGTCTCAGAAGACAGCAGGCAGTAGCGGTTGCACAGTCCTTCTCGGTAGATCAAAACGCTACTCCAGAGCAATTTAAGGATTTTGAAGCAAAGTATTTTGCGTAACCTCATTTTATAAGCTAACAAATAAACCCCAGCTCAATATGAGTTGGGGTTTATTGCTATAGAGCTTCATGTTTATTTGGATTACCAAATAACAATCTTAGTTCCATAAGGAATGTTGTCATAAACCCACTTAGCATTCTCTGTTGCAAGACGTACGCAACCGTGGGAACCGTTGTATCCAAGCCTACCATCACGGACGGTATAACCGTCGGAGTTATAGAGAATGGAGTGAATAAGATACTCACCAGAAATGGTCGTGTAATACCAGCATCTAAAGCCAGAGCCAAAGTAGAGGCCCTTGTTTCCTACGGTAAATTGACCATGAGGGGTCCACATGCCTGGTGCTCCTGTAGTGCACTGCCATTCGTACCAAACAACCCAGTTGCCGTGTGAACCCCTGTATACAGCAAAGCGATTGCCAGTAGTATCAATCTGAATGAGCCAGTTAGTGGCGCTATAGTAGTTTTGAGCGTAACGGTACATATCAGGGTAGTAGCAAGGCTGCTCCTCCATGGCGCCATCAGCAGCTGACCAATACAGTTTTCCACCCCAGGTTACATAACCAGTTTGCATGGAACCATTATTACTGAGATAGTAGTCCTTGCCGTTATCTTTAATCCATCCGGTTTTCATCTTGCCGTCAGAATCAAGGAAGTACCAACTGCCCTTTGAATTAATCCAACCAGTTTGTTTTTTTCCATTGGAACTAAAATAGTACCAAGTTCCATGAATATTAAGCCATCCATCTGCTGGTGCACCATTAGAAAGATAGTAAAAATCTTTACTATTTTCTTTTATCCATCCCGTCTTAATTTTATGGTCGGAGCCAACGTTTACAGTCAAGCCAGGAAGATGTACCGTTCCTGTTGGCTGTGAACCGTCATCTGTAGAGAAGACTCCTTCAGGAGAAATGAATCCAGTCAGTACTCCGTCTGGACCTGCCCAACGTTTTACACCATTTGAAAGAGTAACCCATTCATTTTTTGCTAGACCATAGCTTTTATCAAAGTAGTAATTCTTTCCATCAATTGAATGCTCTCCAACGTATGCGGCATGGTCAATTGAAGATGGATTAAAATACCAGGTCTTATTGCCAGGAGTAGTAAACCATCCAGAGACAAGCGCGCCGCTAGATTGAGCCCAGGACAAATTTCCGTCTGGTAGGGATACCCAATTACTAGCAGTCATACCAGCATTTTCATCAACGTAATATGAACCGCTAGGAAGTTGGAAAAGTCCAGTTTTCATGCGATGGATTGAGTCTTCTGGATCAAAGTAAAACCATTTACCATTTGGGAAATGTTTCCAACCTGAATAGAATGAGCCATAAGTATCTACCCAAGACCATGAACCATCATCATTGTGAATCCAACTATTTCTAAGGATTCCATAGTTTTCATCGAAATGATAATATGTGCCGTCAATTTCGACGTTGCCAATAAGCGCTGGATGCTGTGGAACAGATGGATCAAAGTACCAAGTTCTACCATTTGGTGTGTTAAACCAACCAGAGGCAAGAGCGCCATTTTTTTGAGCCCAAGCCCACTCACGAGTTGGTAGTTGAATCCAACTGTTAGAAATCATACCTGCATATTCATCAATGTAATATGAGGTACCAGAAACCTGAATTGTTCCAATTAACATACGATGACGAGGTTCTTCTGGATCAAAATAGAACCACTTGCCGTTAGGCATATGCTTCCATCCAGAATAGTAAGTACCATCTTCAGTTGCCCATGACCAAGAACTTGCTGAACGATATACCCATCCATTTGTTACAAGTCCGTTTGTTGAATCAAAGTAGTAAAACTTACCATCAATTTCAACTTCACCGAAGATTGCCGTATGCAGCGGGTCAGTTGGATCAAAATACCAAGTTTTACCATTAGGCGTTGTATACCAACCCTTGGCTGCATTACCGCTAGCATCTACATAGTGCCAGCCAGAATCATCTTTAATCCACTGGCTTGTGACAAGTGTTCCATCTTCTTTGTAATAGTGGAATTGGCCGTTTTCTTGTCTCCATCCAGACGACTGAGGGGATGGCGAAGTATTCTCTGTTGGAGCTGCTGGTGACTGGTCTGTTGTTGGCGTTGCAGGTGTCGCAGGCGAGGCAGGCTGAGAGTTTTTAGGTGCTGCAGGAGAAGTATTTTCAGCTGTTGCGGTAGTTTCAGTTGTTACAACTGGAGCATTTACTGTAGACGTATCAGTTGTTTCTGCAAAAGCGGGAGCAGCATGAAAGCCACAAAGCAGAGCTGCGCTTAGCGAAGCTACTGCAATAAGCTTTTGCGTAGAAGACCTGTAGGAAGATGATAC
>CAJZGX010000031.1:0-11205 GCA_916048235.1 uncultured Atopobium sp. | reverse complement strand
CGAGATTTCTGAATGTGACTGGAGTTCAGACGTGTGCTCTTCCGATCTGAGCCTCCAACTTGTTAGAAAAAGACCCCGTATATATGCAATTTTATCACTTATATAAAATCAATAAGCTATGACTATTCGACGGTACCGTAGGTAAAACCCCAACCGTGCGCCGTAACAATTGAGTTAATCTGATCGCAGAGGCGAGCACGGACATATGTGCCAGAGGGAATCAACTCAATAACTTCTTGCAAATCTTCTTCAAGATCGTCTACTTCAGCTTGAATCAGCACGTCAACCTTAGTGACTGTGCCCGAAGGTTTGCGCTTATAAAGATTATCAACAAGGTGCTGGAGCTCGCCATATGCCTCCGAGCGCATGCCAGGCTGTGCAGAATTTGCCATGATTCTCCTTGTCGCGTCGATTTTCAAATCACCTATACTTTGTATCACGCAAAGACCAAAAAGGGGAGTGTTATGTTTGAGCTAGTTTCTCGCGAGCTATTCCAGCCAAAGTCAACCTCTGAGCAAAACGCTTATCAGAAGATGAGCGATGCTGAGCTTAACCAGGCTCTTGAGCTTATTGGACAAGAAGCTCGTGCACTTGGCGAGAAAAACCTCAAACTTGATATGGCGCGCGGAAAGCCAAGCCCTGCACAGACGGCGTTGTCTAAGCCTCTGCTTGACGAGCTGAACTCTACTTCTGACCTGACTGACAGCGGCTCTTTTGCAGACAACTATGGAGACCCTTGGGGTCTTCCTTCTGCGCGAGCCTTCGCTGCAGAGCTCACAGGCGTACCTGCTGATCAGGTCATCGTAAATGGCTCTTCTAGCCTTAACCTTATGCACGACATCATTTCTCATGCCGTAACCCACGGTCTTGCTGGTCAGCCTTCTTGGGCAGAGCAGATGGCGGCTGCAAAGGCTCAGGGTACCACGCTCAAGTTCCTGTGCCCTGCTCCAGGCTATGACCGCCATTTTGCTATTACACAGCATTACGGATTTGAAAACGTTGCCGTACCTATGACTGAAGATGGTCCAAATATGGACGTGGTCAAGGAGCTTGTTGAGAACGACAGCTCTGTTAAGGGAATTTGGTGCGTACCACGTTTTGCAAACCCTACCGGTATCACCTATTCAGATGAGGTTGTCCGTGCGTTTGCAAACCTTAAACCTACAGCCCCTGACTTTAGAATCTTCTGGGATAACGCCTACGCAATTCACGCCTTTGTACCAGAATCTGAGGCTCCTCAGCTCCTCAATATCTTTGATGCACTTGCAGAGGTTGCTGCAGACGATGCTCAAAAGAATCTGGTGATTGCTTTTGCCTCAACGGCAAAGGTAACCTTCCCAAGCTCAGGCATGGCATGGGTTGCCGCAAGCCCTGCGGACATTAAAGAAATCCAGAGCGCGTTCAAGGTTGCTCGTGTTTCTCCCGAGAAGATCTCTCAGCTGGCACATGTACGTTTCCTCAAAGATGCGCACGGCATTGAAGCTCATATGCAAAAGCATGCCGAACTGCTTAGACCACGTTTTGATCTGGTGGAACGCAAGCTGCAGGAAGGACTGGGCGATTTAGCCGTTGCAACCTGGTCTCATCCTAAGGGCGGATACTTTGTCTCGTTTGATGGCCCTGTTGGCTCTGCGCGTGCAATTGTTTCTCGCGCACATGAGTTGGGCGTTACTATGACACCTGCAGGTGCTACGTGGCCAAGTGGCAAGGATCCCTTTGATACTAATATCAGAATTGCTCCAAGTTACCCAACGTTGGAGGAGCTTGATGCAGCGCTTGATGTCTTTATTGTTGCTGTTAAACAGGTAAGTGCTCGACTAGCAAAAGTTGATCGTGGTCAGAGCGTCTGGGGATAGCTTGTGTAACTTTGGTATTTACTTTGAAAGTAAGCCCATTCTGCCGTATCTTGATTATGTGTTTAGAAAAAGCGATTGGATGTTGAATGCCAACTAATACTTCAAAGCCAGAACTTACACCAGAACAGAAGGCAGAAAAAGAGCTGGTTGCTATGGCAAACCAGACCGCAAAAAAGAAAGCAAAGGACCGCAAGCCCGATGAGGCTCCTAAAAAACCAGGTCCTTCTACAGGCATGAAGATTGCTATTGGAGTATTCTCGCTCTTTATTGCTATTTCTATGATGTTGCCTTCCCTGGCCAGCATTTTCTCTAACTCTCAAAAGCAGAATCAGAACCATCAGAATTCTCCTGAGGCTATTAATCAGGTCTATCAGAAACAGGCAGAAGAAAAAGAGTCTGCTATTCAGTCCAATCCAGATAATCTACCAGCACATCTTGATTTGGCTCGTACGTATCTAGGCTGGGGAATGGCACTTAAGAGCTCCTCTCAAGACGATTCTGTTCAGAAGCAGTCTTTACAGCTGATCAACAAGGCAATTGCCGAGTACGATACGTATCTTGCTTCAAATGATTCTGATGAGGTTCGTGTTGATAGGGCTATTGCGCAGTTCTATGCAGGAGACCAAACGGGTGCCGTTGAGGCGCTTAAGGCAGTAACAGATCGCTCTCCAGACTATGCTAACGGTTGGCTTAATTTGGGAATGATGTATCGTGTTACTGATCAAGTAGATCTTGCAAAAGAGGCACTGCAGAAGGCAATTGAGAAAGATTCCGATAATAGCGCCGGTGTGAGGGATAATGCACAGAAAGTTCTTGATGCATTAAACGGAAACACCTCTACCTCTTCAAATAACACTAAGTAAGGAGGAGTTATGGCACTAGAGATAAGCTCTGAAATTACAGATGAAAAGGCCATTATTCGCATTGAGGGCGAGGTAGACGTTTCAAACGCCTCTGAGCTTCGCGATGCTTTGGATACCGCGCTCGCCGATGGAGCAAAAGAAGTTGAAGCTGATTTTGCTGAGGTAGCTTATATTGATTCGACGGGCATTGGCGTTTTAGTGGGTGCCGCACATCGAGCACAAGAGAGTGGTTCTGTGCTTGTTGTTGCAAATCCTCAGAAAAACGTGGAGCGTGTCTTTTCGCTTCTTGGGGTCGATAAAGACCTTAACGTTCGCAAGTAGGTTTGGTAACTTGCAAGCTCTTTGAGAAACGGTTCAAAGAGCTTGTTTATGTTTGTTCCAGAAAGGTATTGCTTGTGTTTGGCATTGGAGAAACAGAGCTCGTACTAATTTTGCTCTTTGCATTTTTAGTATTTGGTCCTGATAAATTACCTGGTATGGGTCGCACGCTTGGCCGTGCTCTTAGACAGTTCCAGAACGCGCAAGAAGGCTTTAATAAAGTTGTCCGTGCAGACTTACTTGACCCTGCAGCGGATGCACTTCACGAGAAGCCCAAGCGCTCCGAGCAGCTCAAAAATGCTGCATCTGATGCTGACCGCGAGGATACTGACCATCAGGAGACCTTTGCTGAGCGTCGTGCTCGCCTCAAGGAGGAGCGCGAGGCTGCTGAGAAGGCTGCTGCTGAGGCTTCTGAGCAGACTAAGCAAGCTGAGCAGACTCAGGAGGTTGAGCAGCCAGAAACCGCTTCCGGTAGCGAGGCTCTTGCAGCTGCACCACAAGCTACGTCTTCTGTTGCTTTCTCCGATGATTCTACAGAGGTTACTGAGCACGTGGCACCTAAGGCTGCAGAAGAAACTCCTGCTGCAGCTCCATCTGCAAAAGACCTCTATAACCTTGGATCTGCACGTTCTTCTCGCTCTATGACAGAAGACAAGAAAGAAGAAGTTGCTGGAGAGGAGGGAGAAAGCCAGGACGCATAAGTCCAGCTTTCGTGTGTAATGCCTATTACTCCAGCTCGTATGCCACTTTTTGATCACCTGGGAGAACTCCGCCGCCGCGTGACCATTGTGGTGGTATCGCTTTTTGTTACTGCAATCATTATTTATTTTGCAACACCTGCATTGATTGAGATTTTGATTGACCCTATCAGGGAGTTTTTGACCGATGGTAAGCTTACGGTTATCTCGGTCCTTGGCGGCTTTAGTATCAGGTTTAAGGTAGCTTTCTTTTTCTCGGTGATTATCTGCACACCTATTATCATCTGGGAGATTATGGCTTTCTTCTTGCCTGCGCTTAACGCTAAAGAGCGCAAGTGGGTTGTTCCTACCGTGGCAGCTATGATTACCTTGTTCTTCTTGGGTATGCTGTTCTGCTACTTCATCATTTTGAACACCGCAATTGGTTGGATGATTGGCCAGTCGCAGGAGTTTGCAGGAACTATTAACGAAGCAAGCGATTATCTCAACATTATTATGATGTTTGAGATTGGCTTTGGTATTGCGTTCCAATTGCCTTTGG
This sequence comes from uncultured Atopobium sp., assembly GCA_916048235.1. GTDB lineage: Bacteria > Actinomycetota > Coriobacteriia > Coriobacteriales > Atopobiaceae > Lancefieldella. Next base: position 6,929 of record CAJZGX010000031.1, on the reverse strand, counting down.
TCATTTTCTACCTGGCTATTCTTCACCTTGTCCCTTACAAGGATATGCGTGAGCAGTGGCGCTACGTCTACGTTGGCCTGCTCATTCTCTCTGCAGTAGTCACTCCTGACGCATCACCTGTCACCATGATTTTGATGTTTGCAGCTCTTATTCTGCTGTACGAAGTTGCTCTGGCCGTTGCTCGCTACGTCATTATTGCCCGTGATGGTAAAGCTGCTCTTAAGTGGAGTCGCGAGGACTACGAGCAGCATGAGCTAGACAAAATCTAATAGTTTCATTTTTACTTTGGAGAGTGTTGTTCTTTGATTCTAGTTGTTACCGAGAAAAACGACGCAGCGCAGCAGATTGCTCGCCTTCTGTCTGAATCGGGTAAGCCTGAGACAGACAAGGTATACAACACTCCTGTTTATCGTTTTAGACGTGGCGGAGAAGATCATGTTGCTATTGGTCTTCGCGGTCATATTCTGCAGCCAGATTTTCCTTTGGCTCTCAAGTTTGACAAGGAAGAGGGCTGGTACGGAGAAACTGCAGAAGGAGAGCACCTTCCTGCAGATGTTCCAGATGGTCTTGAGCGTCCTCCTTACAAGGTTAAGCGTAAGCCTTTTATGGCAGACGGCGTTGACCTTAAGGGTTGGAAAATCCCTAGCTTGCCTTATTTGATTTGGGCTCCTGTAGATAAACAACCTGCAGAAAAAGAGATTATTCGAGCTCTTAAGAACCTTGCTAAGAAGGCAGAGTCTGTCATTATCGGTACAGACTTTGACCGCGAAGGTGAGCTTATTGGCTCTGATGCATTGGCACAGGTCCTCTCGGTTAATCCTAATCTGGCAGTATTTCGTGCTCGCTACTCTGCCTTTACTAAGACAGAGATTGAGACTGCCTTCAATAACCTGGTAGACCTTGATTACAACTTGGCTGCAGCAGGTGAGTCCAGACAGTATATCGACCTTATTTGGGGTGCCGTGCTGACCCGTTATCTGACTACCGCTCGCTTTGGTGGTTTGGGTAATACACGCTCTGCTGGTCGTGTTCAGACTCCTACGCTGGCACTTGTTGTTGAGCGCGAGCGTGAGCGCCTGGCATTTAAGCCAGAAGACTATTGGGTTATTTCTGGTGTTGCTGCCCCTGAAGATGATGCGGAAGCAACTTTCAAGATGGTTCACCAGACCGCAAGGTTCTGGGATCAGTCGGAAGCAGATGCAGCTTACGCCGTTGTTAAAGATCAGACGCAGGCAACGGTTGTCCAGATTGAATCTCGTAGTAGAAAGCAGCAGCCACCAGCTCCATTTAACACTACGTCGCTGCAGGCAGCTGCAGCTGCAGAGGGTATCTCGCCAGCTAGAACTATGCGTTTGGCAGAGTCTCTGTACATGGACGGCTTGATTTCTTACCCTCGTGTTGATAACACCGTCTATCCAAGTTCGCTTGACTTGAAGGATTGTGTCCGTACGCTGTCTGCAGTTCCTCAGTATGCTCCTACCTGCAAAAAGCTTTTGGGTCAGCCAAAGCTTCACGCTACTCGTGGCAAGCAGGAGTCTACTGACCACCCACCAATTTATCCAACAGCAGCTGCAAATCCAGATGCTTTGCAGCCTGCAGCTTGGAAGCTCTATAACTTGATTGCTCGAAGGTTCCTCGCAACCCTTATGGGTCCAGCTACTATGAGTGGCACTAAGATTACGCTTGATATTGCTGGTCAGCCCTTTGTTGCAAATGGAACCGTACTGGCTGAGCCAGGCTTTAGAGAGATTTATCCTTTTGGCCTTAAGAAAGACGATCAAATTCCTGATGTCGGCGAGGGAGAGATTGTCTCCATTCAGTCTTTGTCGCTTGATGCAAAGCAGACAGAGCCACCTGCTCGCTATAGCCAGGGTAAGCTTATTCAAGAGATGGAGAAGCGAGGTCTTGGTACAAAGTCCACGCGTGCCTCCATTATTGATACGCTCTACCAGCGTAAATACCTCAAGAATGATCCTGTTGAGCCAAGTCAGCTTGGTATGGCAATTGTTGATGCGCTTTCGCAGTTTGCACCACACATTACCTCGCCTGATATGACGGCAGAGCTTGAGTCCGATATGACAAGCGTTGCCGAGGGCAAAGATACGCGTGACGGCGTTGTTACACACTCAAGAGCTTTGCTTGCAGGCATGATCGATACGCTCATTGACCACAAAGAAGACCTGTCTGAGGCCATTGCTGATGCAGTCACTGCTGATGCAAAGGTGGGAACCTGCCCTAAGTGCGGCAAAGACTTGGTTGCTAAGAGCTCTCTGAAGACTCGTGGAAGCTTTGTTGGCTGCATGGGTTGGCCAGACTGCGATGTCACCTATCCACTGCCTCAGGGACGCGTTGAGCCGCTTGAGGGAGAGGCTGGCGTTTGCCCAGAGTGCGGTGCTCCTCGCGTAAAGGTTCAGCCGTTTAGACAGCGCGCGTATGAGACTTGCATTAATCCTGCTTGTCCTACAAACGCAGAGCCAGATCTTATTGTGGGTGAGTGCCCAACCTGCAAGGCCAATGGCAAGCACGGGGATCTGGTAGCTCATAAGTCAGAGCGTACGGGCAAGCGTTTTATTCGCTGCACCAACTACGAGGAGTGCGAGACCAGCTATCCTCTGCCTGCTCGTGGAAAGCTCGAGAAGACCGATGAGGTCTGCCCAGATTGTGGCGCTCCTATGGTGGTTGTTACTACCCAGAGGGGTCCTTGGAAGCTCTGTCCAAATTATGATTGCCCTGGTAAAGAAAAGAAAACTGCCTCGCGCAGAGGCGCTCGTAAGAGTACTAAGAGCACCAAATCCACCAAGGCAGCAAAAAAGTAAACGTATGACGGTGCATCGAGAGGTGCACCGTTTTCGGAAGAACGAGCGTCCCTCTCCAACGCCCGCTCCGTACGTATTTTTACCCATTTTTGAGCACTTTTCATGTGGAAATGCGCAAAACCTTTAGAATATTCATGGCGAGAAACACAATCTGCCTGTATCGTGAGATAGTTAAGAGGGAGGGAAGCATGAACAAAGACGCACGTACATCTCAGGGCTTGTTTATCACGCTTGAAGGCGTTGATGGCTGTGGCAAGTCAACACAAGCTTCTCTTCTGCGAGAAGACCTTGAAGCTCTTGGCTTTGATGTGGTCTTTGTTCGTGAGCCCGGCGGCACTGCTATTTCTGAGCAGATTAGAGGCGTGGTGCTTAATCCAGAAAACGGCATGATGTGCGATGAGTGTGAGCTGTTGCTCTATGAAGCAAGTCGTGCCCAGCTGGTAGGAGAGGTTATCCGACCAGCTCTAGCTGCGGGCAAAGTTGTCTTGTGTGATCGCTTCTATGACTCCACCTTTGCCTATCAAGCAGCTGGTCGCGGTCTTGATACAGACCTTGTGCACCGTGCAAATCGCTTGGGAAGCTGTGGGGTTTCTCCTGATAGAACTCTTGTTTTTATGCTCGAGCCAATGGTTGCTCACGCGCGTGCTACGCAAAATGACGCCGATAGACTAGAAGCAGAAGGCGTTGCCTTCCAAGAGCGTGTTTTTGCTGGTTATAAGCAACTTCTGCAAAATGAGCCAGAGCGTGTAAAAGCTGTAGATGCAGATGGCACAATTGATGAGGTTCGCGCACGTACTCGTCAGCTGTTAGCAGATCTTATTCCTGGTATTTGTGAGCTTGGTGAGTGACGCGTTTATGACTCAAGAGAGCACACATACTACTCATAGCACCTATCCACTTCCTCAGGCACTTACCCGTCTTCAGGATCAACCTCAAGTTCAAAATCTGCTTGCGCGCGCACTTCATGAGCACAAGCTTGGCCACGCCTATCTGTTTGTAGGAGCTCCTGGCTCGGGTAAAGGTCTTGCAGCTAAAGCTTTGGCGCAGTGCGTGCTTTGCGCTCAAGGCGGTGACGCTGCCTGTGACGACTGCATTCGTATTTCTCGCGGTACTCACCCTGACGTTCACGTACTTACTCCAGCTTCCGCAAATGGCTACCTCATTGAGCAGATTCGTCAGCTCATCGCTGATGTTAGTCTGGCGCCTATGCGCTCAACTCATAAGATTTACGTGATTGACCGCGCTGATTTGCTCAGAGAAAATTCTGCAAATGCACTGCTCAAAACTATTGAAGAGCCACCTGCAGATACCATCTTTATTCTGTCTGCACGTTCTTCTTCTGCGGTGCTTCCCACCATTGTTTCTCGTTGTCAGGTAGTTGCGTTTAGAACACTCACTGACGCTGCTGCTAAAGCCGCTATTATGCGAGAGATTTCCGCCACAGAGCAGGAAGCTCGTATTGCGCTTGCAGCAACAGGAACCCCTGGTAGAGCTGTGGAGTTTTTGCAGTCTTCTACACGCAAAAACATTCGCAGACAGCTCATTGATGTTTTTGGCAACCTGCTCAGAAATGACTCGTGGGATGTACTCACTTCCGCAAAAGAGCTGATAGAAGCTGCAAAAATTCCTCTTGGTGACGTAAGACGTGCCCAAGAAGAGGCGCTTGCTCAAAATGAAGACTTTCTTACCAGCGCTGCGTTAAAGCAGGTTGAGGCGGCAAATAAGCGAGAACTCACAGCGCGCGAGCGTTCGGGTATCATAGAAATGTTGGCAATTCTGGAATCGCTTCTTCGCGACGTACTGTTGTGTTGCGAAGCGGTTGATGAAGAGATAGTAAATACGGATGCAGCAGGCATTATTGACCGTGTGGCATCTCAAACTCATACCCAGGGTGTTTTGGGGGCTCTTGCTGCGGTGCAAGAGGCTCAATACAACCTGGATCGCTCTGTTTCTCCCCAGCTAACCCTTGAGGTTATGCTGCTGCATATCAAGGAGGCACTTACATGCCCACCGTTGTCCCGGTGAAATTTGAATACGCCGCGCGCGACCTTTGGTTTGATCCAAAGGAGTCCGGCGTTCTTGAAGGTGACCACGTTATCTGTCAGACCGAGCGCGGTCTAGAGATTGGTCTTGCTGTAGCTGATCCTCGTGAGATTTCTCAGGAGGAGTTTGAGTACAAGACAAATAAAGCCGAGCTCAAAGACGTTGTTCGTGTAGCAACTGACGAGGACCTTTCTCGCGCAGAAGAGCTTGCCGCTAAGGGCGAGGCTGCGCTTCCTGTGTTCAGGAAGTTTGCTGTTCAAGAAGAACTTGAGATGAAGCCTATTGGCGTTGAGTATCTTTTTGATGGCGAAAAGGTCGTGTGTTACTTCTCGGCTGATGATCGTGTGGACTTTAGGCAGCTTGTCCGTGAGCTTTCTCATGAGCTTCATGAGCGCATTGACATGCGTCAGATTGGCGTCAGGGAAGAAGCAGCGGTTATTGGTGGCTACGGTCACTGTGGACAAGAGCTCTGCTGTAGAAGGTTTGGCCTCTCTTTTGAGCCAGTTTCTATCCGCATGGCAAAAGAGCAGGATTTGCCTCTGAACTCCACTAAGATTTCTGGTGCTTGTGGCCGCTTAATGTGCTGCTTGCGCTATGAGTTTGAAGCCTATCGCGATTTTAAGAATCGTGCTCCAAAGCGTAACGCTGTCATTGAGACTCCTTTGGGTATGGCAAAAATTGTTGAGTACAATACGCCAAAAGAGGAGATTGCACTTCGTCTTGAGAGTGGCAAGGTGGTACGTATTCCTCTTGCTGACATGGACACATCTCCTGCGGCTCAGCAGAAGTCGGAAGACCTTGGCTGTTCTTGCAGGCCAGATAGCGTTTCTCGCGCTGCACTTGAGCGCCTTGAATCTGTTGAGGTTCAGATGGCTCTGGCAGAACTTGATAGGGCAAACGGTCTGATTGTTGATGAAGAGCCGGAGATTAACCCTGATCTCTTTGTCACAGAGACTCCAAGGCGCAAGCGTGAGCGCTCTGAGCAGAGCTCTGCAAATAGGCAGGAAAACGCCAAGAATTCTGGTGCAAGAAATGCCCGAGAAGATCAGGGCGCTCAAAGTTCTTCTCGCACCCGTCGCGTAAGAACTTCAAAGAACGCTCAGGTCAACTCTGGTTCCAGTACTTTTGATGCTGCAACAGATACGCTTCGTCGTACCCGCCGCCGTCATCACGCAACAGAAGAGGGCACTGCAAACACTCAGGCTTTTCAGAAGAATGAGCAGGGTACAGCTCCTGCACAGAAGCAGCCCCAGGGTAAGCGTTTTAGAAGGACAGACGCTCCTCAGGCACCACAGAAAGCCGATGAGGCACAGGCACCAGTTCGTGTAAAAAGGACTCGTCGTCCAGGCGATAGGGCGGGCATGAAGACCCAAAACGCCCCACAGAGCGCTTCACAGAATACTTCTGGTTCTAACGGTGCGCCTACCGCTGCATCTAGAGACACTCAGCCACAAAACGCTGCACGTCGTAGACATAGAAGAGCTGGACGCGATGATCGCGGTCACGGTTCAAAGGACAACGCGTAATGTATACGCTTAAGACTGAATATGCCTTTGACTCAGCGCATTTTCTTACCAACTACTATGGCAAGTGTGAGAACCTGCATGGTCATCGCTGGCATGTGACTGCCTGCATTTCAACTGCAGAGCTTGGTGAGGCTGGTACAGAAAAAGATATGGTTATGGACTTTGGTGTCTTTAAGCGCAAGGTCCGTGCGCTATGTGATTCCCTTGATCATACGTTTTTGATTGAAGAGGGTTCACTTTCTGAAAAGACGTTGACCTGTCTTAAAGAAGAGGGTTTCTCGCTCACTATTTTGCCGTTTAGAACAACAGCAGAAAACTTGGCTAAGTATCTCTTTGAGCAACTTGAGGCAGAAGGTTTGCCCGTCTCTTCCGTTGAGGTTGATGAGACCCCTAACAATTGCGTCATATATTCAAAAAATATGAAGTAACCTGTTGTTTTTTAAAGCTTGTGCGAGCAACGTAACCTCGATGGGTATACTCTACGTATGTAGAGGTTTTATCTTTTGGCGAGGTGGAATTTCATGGCTCACGGAGCGTTGCGGGG
>CAJZGX010000030.1:0-11228 GCA_916048235.1 uncultured Atopobium sp. | reverse complement strand
TTACAAGGTTTTAATAGATAGAGATTCACCAAACTGAGCTTCTTGAAATGTGGAGACGCAAAAATTTAAGAAAATCGATCCACTCGTCTAAAGGAGGCAGATTATGAAATTTCACAAGGTAAAAGATGTCTCTGCCCTGACTGGCTTAAAGTTGAGTATCCAATTTACCAACGGCACCACAAAAATTTACGATGTAGCTCCGCTCATGAGGTGTTTTTCGGCTTTTAAGCATCTGAAAGATGAATCGCTGTTCAGAGACGTAGAAGTTGATCAGGGCGGCTACGGTATTATCTGGAACGATGACCTTGATCTCTCTTGCGACGAGTTGTGGGAGAACGGAGCAGAGGTTGCGACGCCCTTTGATGGACTCATATCGTTTTCGGACGCTAGTGAGCTCTGGGGTTTAAGCGAGTCTACTCTGCGTAAAGCTGTTGCATACGGCAAAATAGTTCCAGGAGTAGATGCTCGTAAGTATGGTAAGCAGTGGATTGTTAACCGTGACGCTATGTTGCGTGAGTATGGCAATCCTGTGTGCTAGGGGCTACAAATATACATCCTCAAATACTGTCCATTTCAGTGGACAGTATTTTTTATGTCATTACATAGACTGGTATTTCTAAAAACGCGTGGTCTTTTAGTAGACATCGTGAGATGGGAGTACTAATGGAAAAGCAGAGTTCAGATAGCCCTGTATGTCCTAAATGTAACAGCACAAATGTTGCTAAATATCTTTGGGGTTTACGACTGCTGGACGATCAATTAGAGCGTGATATTGAAGAAGGCCGTGTCATTTTAGGAGGCTGCGTTGTATGTGTAGATGACCCCAAGTTTCATTGCAATGATTGTAAGTACGATTGGAGATAGCATCAGGATTTTGAATTTTGCCGATATCGGCAAAAAATAGCCTTCTTTGCTATAATAATCTCACCAGTTTTTTGCCGATAGGGAGGTGAAGCTCGATGGGATTTCTTTCTGCGGCAGAGATTGCTGAGCTCTGGGGAATATCCGAGAGAAGTGTGCGCAATTATTGTGCAACAGGTCGCGTACCAGGCGCTTTTCTCGTGGGAAAAACTTGGAACATTCCAGCCGATGCGGTAAAACCTTCTCGTAAAAATGCTAAAACATCGTCAACAAGTCCGCTGCTTTCGCGCTTGATTGAAGAAAAGTCTTCAAAAATAAAGGGTGGCATTTACCATAAGCTCCAGGTTGAGCTTACCTATAACTCTAATCACATTGAGGGGAGCAAGCTTTCCCTTGATCAGACGCGCATGATTTTTGAAACGGCAACTATCGGTGTTGAAGAAAACCCTGTTCACATTGATGACATCGTAGAAACTCAGAATCACTTCCGCGCTATCGATTACGTGATTGACCATGCAAAAGATACTCTCACAGAGGCCATCATCAAAGAACTTCACCGTATTCTAAAAACGGGAACTACAGATTCTGTAAAAGATTGGTTTGTTGTTGGAGATTACAAACGCCTACCAAATGAGGTTGGTGGGCGAGAAACCACTCTCCCAGAAAATGTTGCTAAAGAGATGAAATCGCTGTTAAAGGCTTATAACTCAAACAGCTCCCATTCCTTTGAAGACATTGTTGATTACCATGTTCGCTTTGAGCGCGTTCATCCATTCCAAGACGGCAATGGGCGTGTCGGCAGGTTGATCATGCTTAAAGAATGCCTTGCTCATGATGTTGTTCCATTTGTCATTACTGACAATATGAAGTCTTTCTACTATCGCGGACTCTCTAAATGGGATAAGGAGAACGGCTATCTTCTTGATACGTGTCTTACAGCTCAGGATAAATTCAAAGCCACACTGGATTACTTCCGAATTCCGTACAGTGATAAGTAGGTTTAACTGATCTTTTCTCGCTTTGAGGTTATATTGCTGTTTTTGATCAATAGACGTCAGCTTGTTGCACATGCAGTCGATGAGCTCCTTTTGGATAACGAAAGACCCTCGTGAGCCGTTGCACCACTTCCTCAGGGGAGGGGGGTTCACCGCGTCTTTTGCGTAGTGGTAGTCGTCCAAGGGGTTAGGTAAACGGCGTGAATGCCAAGTTCACGCATATACTTACCAACAGTTCGTTCAGCGATCTTATATCCTTTTGAGCGAAGTTCTTGGGTGATTTTGCCGGCACCGTAAATACAAAGGCTTTTGATCCAAATTGCTTTAATTTCACCTTGAATAAACTTCTTCCGAAGCTTTCGCGGTGATTGGTGATTATGACGATTTTCTCGTTGATAGTAACCACTTCTTGAGATTCCAACATAATCACACATACTATTGATGGAAGGGTGGGATTCCAAAGCGTGCTGAACGTCCATTTCTTGGTATACCTTTTCGGTAGTTACTTGCTCAGAATCCCGATTGATTTTTTTAATACTTCGATCGCTCCTTCAGCGTCACGAAGTTGACGCTTTAGTCGTGCAATCTCCTTGTCCTTATCGCTGGCAAAATTACCAGAGCCACGGCCAAACTCCCCAGTCTCAGTAACTACTTTCTTAATTATGCTAAATCAGAGTCTCTATTTAACTTGTACACTTTTTATTCTAGGCCCATACAAAAAACTGACTTACTCAAGTTATGAGATAAGTCAGTTTTTTAGTTTTAGAATTTGAATAAGTCATTAAGAGCCTCAGTCATAGTTGGGTGAGCGTAAATTTGGTCACGCAAGTCTTCAGCCTTTAAGTGGTGCTGCATTGCTAAAGTAATGACATTGATAGTTTCGTAAGCTTCTTCAGCGTAAATAGTAGCACCTAAGATTTCGTGGGTTTCTGGGTCAATCAAAGCCTTGTATGAGCCTCTTGGGTTGCCGATGACTTGGGCCTTTGGCACACCAGCTGCAGGCATTGTTAAGACCTTGTAAGCTTTACCTTGGGCTTTTAACTCGCTTTCAGTTAGTCCAGCTGAAGAAATTGCTGGCTTAATGAAGATTGAGTTAGCAAAAACTGGACGATTCTTCTTAGTTCTAGTCTTGTCACCAAAGAGTTGATTGTCCATAATCCGCCAGTCATCAAGCGAAATGTAGGTAAATTGCAAGCTACCGGCAACATCACCCATAGCGTAGATATTAGGAACACTGGTTTCAAGCTTATCGTTAACGACAATTTCGCCTCTTTGGCCAACTTCAAGACTGGTTTTTTCTAGGTGAAGGGCGGCAGTGGCTGGGTGGCGGCCAACTGACACAAGCATCACGTCTGCTTGCAAGTCCTTAACACCATCTTCGGTTTCAACAGTTAAGTTAAGACCAGCTTCAGTTTCTTCAACCTTGGTCAAAGAAGACTTAAGCATGAAGGTAACGCCATCTGCTTCCATATCAGCCTTAGCTGCCTGAGCAATTTCTGGTTCAAACCGGCTCAAGATACTTGGCATTGGTTCAATTACAGTTACTTTACTGCCAAAGCCAGCGTACATTGAAGCAAATTCAAGTCCGATTGGTCCACCACCTAAAATAACCAGATTCTTAGCAAGTTCTTTTTTAGCAAGCATTTCAGTTGAAGTAAATATCTTATCGTCAATCTTTAGGCCATCAATATTTGGTACATTACTTTCGGCACCAGTATTAATGAAAAGACGGTCGAATGTTAATTCTTCTGTACCTGATTCATCAGTTACCTTGATTGTCTTATCATCAATAAATTCAGCACTTTCATCAAGCACAGTTGCCAAGTCTTGGTCTGCTATCTTGTGGTAGTTCTTGTTGCGTAGTTTTGCTGTCATAGCTTCCTTAGTTTCGAAAGCTTCTTCATACTTAACTCCTCTTTGAGAGTTAATCACCAAGTTCTTAGTTGGCAAACATGCGATGTTGATACACGTTCCGCCGTACATCATTGGATCTTTTTCAATCAAAAGCACTTCTTCGCCATGACTTGTCAGGCTCCCTGCCAAAGTCTTACCAGCTTTGCCAAAGCCAATAATAATATTCTTAAAATGTCTCATACTTAGACTCCTAATCCAAATTATCGCTACTTATTTTTTGTCAGTAACATATTTTTTTACAAAATATCACGATAGATGTCAGCTGTCTACGATTTTGCTTATAGCTATAATAAGTTCAATTGATTCACCAGGGCCTTTGGCAAGCGCTGGTGCGAGAAGGGATTAGGTGCATGAAGAACTAGCGATACTCATAAAACCCGAATTCACGTAACGTCGCCGACGACACTACCGCGGGTGTAGTATTGCTTAATCATGTCTTAATTTATAGCCATTTACCTGTGCATAATTGCATGCTACTCCGCGTGGTCTTCGGCAGAACCGAGGTATCATGCAGCTTAATCTTTCAAATATTGAATATACCTATCCATCAGCGGTAGAACCCACCTTACATGATGTGACTATCACACTCCCACAGGGATGGACCGGCTTTGTTGGTAATAACGGATCTGGTAAAACAACCCTCGCACGTATCGTATGTGGTCTCTTGCAACCTGACAGGGGAGTTGTAAGTCCATCGTTTTTCTCGGCATATTGTGCTCAAAATGCAACGGAGGCACCAGCTACTCTTTTTGATTTTGCGGTTGCCTATGATGAAGCGGCAATTAAGCTGAGGCGAGAGCTTTTGTTAGAAGAAGATTGGCCTTGGTGTTTTGAGACGCTTTCGTGTGGTCAACAGAAGCGGCTCCAGGTAGCGTGTGCTTTATGGACTTCACCTGACGTTCTTGTGCTCGATGAGCCCACTAATCATGTGGATGTATCAACAAAACATGCTCTTTTTGCGGCCTTGTCGCAGTTCAAGGGTATCGGAGTGCTTATTTCACATGATAGAGAGCTGTTGGACAAACTCTGCACTCAATGTTTGTTTGTAGCTAACGGCACGGCAAACATGAAATCTGGTAATTATTCTCAGGCATCATCGCAGGTAGAGCTTGAACGTTCTAGCGCATTACACGCAAAGGAAGCTGCACAAAAAGAGAAAACTCGCCTTGAGCGAGAAACCCAGCGACGCAGAGAAGAGGCTTCTAGAGTTCAGGCGCGCAAAAGTGGAAGAACTATTGACAAGCATGACAGTGATGCGCGTGCAAAAAAGCGGGGCTATATAGTTTCAGGCCAAGATGGTAAAGCGGGAAAATTGGCTGTACGCATGTGGGATAGACTTGAAAAGGCAACGGGTAAAGCCACAGGTATTAGGGTTGAGAAACAATACGATTCCAACATCTGGTTGGATAGTGAGGCAAGTAAGAGAAAAGTTCTGTTGAGGATGGAACCTAATATCATTCTCATGGGAGAGAGCTGTCTACAAACCCCACCGCTATTTATTGGCAACACGGATCATATTGGCGTTGTTGGCGATAATGGCTGTGGTAAAACAACGCTGATAAAGAAAATTATTTCAAGAATTTCTGACGATGTGCGGATGTTATATATTCCTCAAGAGCCAACTGAACTGCAAAAAACAGAGACAGTAAGAAAAATCAAAGGGCTATCAAACTCCCAACGTGGAAGAGTGTTGTCTATTGTGGCACAACTCAATTCCGACCCTGATTTTGTTCTTGCAGGTGAGTCAACCAGTCCAGGTGAAATGAGAAAGCTTATGCTTGCGCTGGGAATGCTCGAATCACCAGAGCTTATCGTAGTGGACGAGCCAACTAACTATTTGGACCTTGGTTCAACTGTAGCGCTTGAACGTTTACTGTCTGAATATCCAGGAGCTTTATTGTTGGTCTCACATGATCTCTCGCTAGTTGATTCCGCTACGTCGATAAAATGGAGCATTCATCGATCAAATGACAACTTTGAGCTTGTGGTGCAATAGGGGCGAGAAACACGTTGGACAGTTACGGTGGTTGCGCGTTTGTGTTTGAGTAGCTCGCTGACACAGACCGCTGCTTTTATACCGCTCACCGTAGTTGTTCAAGCAAACTAACTTTTGCTGAAAAATTTTATATAAACTGAAAGGTCAAACTGATTTCTTCTGGGATTTCTCGTGTTTTAAGCATGGATTTCGGAGGGACCTATGCTTCACTTCAACCACGGTTCAAAACAAGAAGCCAACGAGGGAAATGCGAGCGCTACGGGCGCGGCAGGCACGGGCGCTGATGGCGCGAGTTCCGCTGGCGCTGTGGATGCTGCTGGTGCGGGTGCCGGAACCCCTAACATCCCCACGCCGCCTGAAGGATATCAGCAGGCAGCCTTTGCCTCTACGTTGCCAACAATTGCTGATCAAACAGCTAACTTAGGCTCACAGATTGGCGTTATTTCTCCAGGTGAGAGCGAAGAAGATGCTGAGGCTCGTGAGGCGTACGAGAGTCTTGCGCGTCACCGCAAAGCTCGTCGTAAAAAGAAACTTATCAAGGCAGGAATAGCCGCTGGAGTCCTTGTTCTTCTCGTCACATTGTTTATTTTGCCTATGTGTCAGGGCGGCCAGAACCAGAACACTACCGTGATGCCAAGCACTACGTTTGTCACGCGCGGCGAGTTCAGCGATTCTGTTTCCGCGTCTGGATCCATCAAGCCCGTGTCGTCAACCGTGGTAACTCCCGAGGTAGATGGCATTATTCAGGATGTTCAGGTTTCCGAGGGCACGTACGTTCATAAAGGCGATAAGCTTTTTACTGTCAAGAATGATGAGTTGGACAAGGCTGTTCGTAAGGCGTCTCAGCAGGTAAAAGCAGCCGAGAACGAGGTTAGTAAGGCTCGCTCAGCCCTAGCGTCCGCACGCAACGGTGTCCCCGAGGCGGGCGAGGACGGACAAGAAGCAAACGCAGCGTCTGTTGCTGCGGCTGTGGAAGCGGCGGAGGCAAATCTGGAGAGCGCTCAGATTGCACTAGAGGAGGCACGATCTGCTTACAACGACGCAATTGCCCAGGCAGATAAGCGTGTAGTCACCGCTCCTTGTGACGGAACGGTTATTGTGATGAACGCAGTGAACGGCGCTTCTGTTGGCTCGTCCGCGCCGGGCTCTGGCAACGCCGGTCCTCTGATTACTATCGCGGACCTTTCCCAGATGAAGGTGAACGTCCAGATCAACGAGGTGGATATTTCTCGTATTGCCGTTGACCAGAAGGCGCAGGTCAGCTTTACAGCTCTGCGAGACCTGTATTGCGATGCAGTGGTTACTCACGTTTCTGCTGTTTCGTCTAACGGTGCCGACGCAGGTGCAAGTTACGATAGTCCTGGTCGCTCCATTGTTTCTTACACTGTTGACTTGCTCATTAGCAGTCCCGACGCCTCTATCAAGCCGGGTATGACTGCCAACGTGGATATCATGATTCAGCACATGGATAACGTTCTGACCGTGCCTCTTGTTGCCGTCATGGACGACGGCGATGGCGCTTACGTCAACGTTGTTACTTCTCGTGACGAGAAGGGCTATCCGCAGGTAGAACGCGTATCGGTGACCGTAAAGGCGCAAAGTTCTACGACGGCCGTCATCGAGGGCGCCGGTATTGAAGACGGCACTGAGGTGATGATTGGCGGTGGCGCCGGCGGTCCATCTCAGGGCGCGGCTATGGACGCTCCAGCAGGTGCAACGTCTGGCTCGGCGAATGACGCAACGTCCGGTGCGACGGGCTCCAAAGATTCCAAGTAGGCGACGCGTATGTCCAAGGTAATTGAGGTACATAAGCTGCATCGCATTTACGAGACGGCTGCAGGTTTGACGCATGCTCTACGGGGTGTTTCCTTGACTGTGGAGAAGGGCGAGTTTCTTTGCATCATGGGTCCGTCAGGCTCGGGCAAATCTACCCTGATGAACATTTTGGGTTGCCTGGATACGCCTACTGCTGGCTCGTACAAGCTCGAAGGGCTTGAGGTTGCAGATCTTTCCGATGACGATCTGGCGGAGATTCGCGCCACGCGTCTGGGTTTTGTCTTCCAGTCGTTTAACCTACTGCCGCGCACTACGGTGCTGCGAAACGTTATGCTGCCGCTCATCTACTCGGACATTCCCGCAAAAGAGCGAGAGCTGCGTGCTTGGAAAGCGCTGCGTTCTGTTGGCCTGCCCGAGGAGTACTACGAGCACAAGTCCAACGAGCTTTCCGGCGGTCAGGTGCAGCGTGTAGCTATTGCTCGTGCGCTGGTAAACGACCCGGCGGTCATTTTTGCTGATGAGCCAACAGGCAACCTGGACTCGGCTACCAGTGAGATGGTCCTCAACACGTTCAAGTCCATGCAGGAGCGCGGCAAGACAATCGTGCTGATTACGCATGACCCCGAGACTGCGTTTTGGGCTGACCGCGTAGTGCATATTCGTGACGGCCGTCTGCTTACGGACGAGCAGGAAAAGGAGTTTGTGAAGCAACACTCCGCGCAACCCGTGACGGGCGCGCATGCTGCACCGGGCACACATGCCGCGACGGGTGCGCATGCCGCACCTGGCGCGCAAGCTGCGACGGGCGCACGACCTGCGACGGGAGGTGCTGCGCTATGAGGTTGATGGATCTGCTGCGAGAAACCCTATCTGCACTCAATGCTAACCGCGGCCGCAGCCTGTTGACGGTGCTGGGCATTGTTATTGGCATCAGCGCAGTTATTGCCATGACGGCACTTATCGACGGCATCAAGTATTCGCTGGTCAGCTCGCTAGGCCTCAACCAGTCGCGCATGGTCATGATCTACGCGTGGCCAGACCGCGAGGTCACGCAGCAAGACCTCGACATGCTGCAGCTTAGTGTACCTGGTTACGAGCTTGTGACCGGCATCGACTCCACCATGGCCCGCGTCAACTCGGCCGAGAAGCAGTTTGACGCGCGAATCATCGGCTGCACGTCCGACTACTTTACCGTCATGGGCCTCAAGGCATCCGCGGGCTCGCTCTTCACAAAGTCCGACGTAGATGACTCATCTAGAAACGTTCTTCTCGACAAGTTGTCTGCCGAGAAGCTCTTTGGCAGCTCAGATGCGTCCATTGGACAGGTTGTTCGCATCAACAACGACAGCTACACCATTGTGGGCGTGGTTGACAGTGGCCCAAATGGGGGCGGACAAGGCGATACGCTGCTGGCCTATATACCGTACTCCACGTATTCCGCGCGCCTGACGGGCACCAAAACTATCAGCCAGGTCTTTGGTTACTCTCGCGAAAACGTTGACATGAAGGCACTTGCGGATGAGACAAAGTCCTGGTTACTGGACTGGTTTGACATTCCTTCTACGCAGGCAGAAGACCGCGTGACAGTCATGACGCTCTCGTCCATCATTGAGCAGATGAATGCTACGCTCATGTCGTTCCAGGTCCTGGTTACCGCCACGGCAAGTATTTCGCTTCTGGTTGGCGGCATTGGCATTATGAACATGATGCTTACCAACGTGACGGAGCGCATTAGGGAGATTGGCCTGCGTAAGGCTCTGGGTGCTCGCGCGTCCGACATCACCAAGCAGTTCTTGTGCGAGTCCATCTTGATTTGCATTATGGGCGGCGTGATTGGCATTGCCCTGGGTTACGCCGGAGCATGGGGCCTGGCCGGCTCGTTTGGCAGCATGATACAGCTTGAAACTGGTATCACGCCCATCATCACCCCAAACATCGTGATGATTACCTCGGGAATCTGCATTGGCATCGGACTCATCTTTGGCTACTGGCCTGCTCGTCGAGCCTCAAAGCTCAATCCTGTGGAATCGCTCCGCTACCAGTAAACGGGGTGCGTGCGTAAACGGTTTGCATCCGTGAAAACCTGCTAGCGAAAAATAGTCTGCTACTGAAAGGGTTTCTCGCCAGGTGAGAAACCCTTTGAGGTGCGGAGGATTGTGCAGCTACAGCAGATCATCAGGTGGCAGCAGCTCGATTTCCCATGAGGTGCTGACGTAGCAACAGATGTCTATGTCTGATGAATCAAATGTAGGAACTTGGTTTCCATAATCAGATTCACAAAAAGCTATATGATTGCGGGCTTTATACGCTAGTTCTCTTCCGTTAAAGTCGTAGTCTGCATGCTTAAGCCCAACCACCTTTGCTCCGGCAGCCTTAGCAAGAAGATTTGCTTTTTGATGACAGGCAATAATAGCATCTGCAGATAGGTTGTCTTTAATGGTGTCGTTATGTGCTATCGAGAACTCAACTGAAAAGGTCACTTCATCACCACATGAACTGAGTGCTTTCCAGATTTTCTCGACAAGATCTTCTTCAAGGTGCTGTTTGATGGATAGTTTAGCGTGGAAATCATATCCCAGAAGTTTTTTCTCGGCGACATAATAGTCACCCTCATCATCTTTTTTGTATCGGTTTTCCTCGTGACCAGATACTGAATAATTGTTGTTTTTTAGAATTGAAGCAGGTAACCCGTTTTTCTCTAGCGCATCTTTGACTGTTTGAAGCAGTACATTATATTTGGCTGTGCAGTCTTCGCGGATCTTGGAAGTTCCTCGAATTGTGATATCAACGTTAATGGTGTCAGGCGGAACTTGCGTGCTCAATTTTGTAGATACGTCAATTGTTCGTTCCATGGTGTGTTCCTTTCAGAGATGTTAGAGAAAAAATCAGCTGTTTGAACAGGTAATTTATTTCTCATCGTTAAATAATCATAGGCTTATAAAGAGTTTTGAGTGTCCAGTGTAATGGACACTCATATAGTGGATAGTAACTGATATTAACCAGGTGAAATAGCTTATTATTAGTGCAAGGGAAGCGTGGGTAGACAACTACCGCGCGGGAGAGGGACACATGATTTTGTATTTTTCTGCAACAGGCAACTGCAAATATGTTGCCGAGCGAATTGCCGCGGAGTTTGATGACACTGCAGTCTCGATTGAGGTTTCAAACGGCCAGGTAAATCTCTCAGAAAATGAGATGCTTGGCATCGTGACGCCAGTTTATAACTGGGAACTTCCCATTACAACTCGGGAGTTTTTGCAGAATCTCCAGGTCATAAGTGCCTCTGCGCCGTACTCGTTAATTGTAACAACGTACGGAATAATGGCTGGTTGCACGTTTGTTGACGCAAAAAAGATTCTTGCCAACAAAGAACTAGAGCTCAACGCTGGTTTTAGCGTCAAAATGCCTGATACCTGGACTCCAATTTTTGATTTGAGCGACAAGGCAAAGGTCCAGCAAATTAACGACAACGCCGAGAGCTATATCAACGCTGTATTAAGCGGCATCAAAGAGCGTACTGTTGGTAATCACATGCAGGGCGTTGTTCCGTATGCAGTTAGACTTTTTATGGATCCCATGTATAACAACGAGAGAAAGACACAGCACTTCTCGGTTTCAGATAAGTGCATCGGATGTAGTCTTTGTGCACGAAAGTGCCCAGTTCAGGCCATTCAGATGAATGATAA
>CAJZGX010000029.1:0-11308 GCA_916048235.1 uncultured Atopobium sp. | reverse complement strand
GTTCAGTGCAAGGATGACTTTGGTCGCACTAATGCACCAGCTGATCTCTATAAAAAGATGCTTGCAGGTGCCGAGTGCCGCACTTCACAGGTATCAATTGGTGAATATATGGCCTTCTGGCGTCCTTTCCTGGAGGAAGGTAAAGACGTTCTTCATGTTTCGTTAAGTTCTGGCGTTTCTGGAACATACGAGTCTGCTTGCCAGGCAAAGGTAGAGATTGAGCAGGAGTTTCCTGACAGAAAGATTGAGGTTATTGACTCTCTGCAGGCATCTTCTGGTTATGGTCTCTTGGTAGATGGTCTTGCCGATAAGCGCGATGAGGGTCTGTCTTTTGACGAGGCTGTTGCATGGGCTAAAGAAGCACGTCACCGTGTGTATGGATGGTTCTTCTCCACAGATCTGACCTTCTTTGTTCGTGGTGGTCGCATTTCCAAGACAGCTGGTCTTCTTGGCGGCATGCTTAACATTTGTCCTGTTATGGATATCGAGGCCGACGGTTCTTTGGCTGTTAAAGAGAAGGCACGTGGCAAAAAGAAAGCAATTGCTCGCGTAGTTGAGATCATGACTCAAACTGCAGAGCAGGGCAGTGCTTACGCACGTAAAGTGTTTATCTCTAACTCTGAATGCGCCTCTGATGCCCAGGCTGTCAAAGAGCTTATTCAAGAAAAGCTTCCACAGACCGGTGATATCAACATCTTTACCATTGGCGCAACTATTGGTGTTCATACTGGTCCTGGAACTGTTGCAACATTCTGGTGGGGAGAAGAACCTCGCGCTTAAGATGTTGTTCGAGTAGGTAGGAAAGGTCTTTAGTCATGGTTAATTTTGAGTACGTTGTACCTACTCAGGTGGTTTTTGGAAAAGATACTCAACTTCGTGTAGCAGAGCTTGTCTCTGCTCACGGAGGTACCAAGGTGCTGGTGCATTTTGGTGGCAGTCACGTGGTAAAGAGTGGCTTGCTTGACCAGATTCACCAGCTTCTTAGCAATGCGGGAATTGCTTTTGTTGACTGTGGTGGAGTTGTCCCTAATCCTCGATTAGAGCTTGCAGAAAAAGCTGTAGAGCTGGGCAAACGCGAGGGTGTTGACTTTATTTTGGCCATCGGTGGCGGATCTGTCATGGATTCTGCTAAGGCGATTGCATATGGCCTGGCCAATGACGTTTCTCTTGAAGACCTCTATTTGCATAAGGTCAGTGTTTCAAAGGCAGTTCCTCTTGGTGTCATTTCTACTATTGCAGGAACTGGATCTGAAACCTCTGATTCTTCCGTCATGAACATTACGCTGGCTGATGGCCGTGTTCTTAAGCGTTCTTATCACCATCAGAGCGGCCGTCCTTGCTTTGCCATCATGAATCCAGAGCTCACTTACTCTGTAAGCGCTTATCAGACGGCATCAACAGGCGCAGATATCATGATGCACACCATGGAGCGCTACTTTACGCTCGAGAAGGACGTGGCGCTCACTGACGAGCTTGCCGAGGGACTCCTGCGTACCGTAAAAGAAGCTGTTCTGGTTGCTGTCAAAGAGCCAGAGAACTACGCTGCACGAGCAGATTTGCTCTGGGCCTCGTCGCTTTCTCACTGCGGACTTACCGGCACTGGTCGCGTAAGCGATTTTGCCTCTCATGCAATTGAGCATGAGCTCAGCGCAAAGTATGACGTTGCTCATGGTGCTGGCCTCACAGCTATTTGGGCAAGTTGGGCTCGCTACGTTATGCGTCAAGATCCAGAGCGCTTTGCGCAGTTTGCCGTCAATGTTTTTGGAGTTCAAAACAACTTCCATAATCCAACAGCTACAGGCCTTGCAGGAATTGAAGCTTGGAATCAGTGGTGTCATGCAATTGGTATGCCAACCTCCCTTGCAGAGCTTGGAGTAGACCCTTCTGAAGAGGATATTCTTCAGATGGCTGAGGGCACTATTGACGCTCGCGGTGGAGATCATGCAGGTAACTTTATGCAGCTTAAAACAGCAGATGTTCAACAGATTCTGAGGATGGCTCTAAAGTAAAGTTTCTCAAGGTAAATTTTGTTTCATTGCGGGTATTATTACTACATACGAAGTTACTGAGCCACTAAGCTCAAACATACGGAAGGAAGATTCATGAGCGGTTTTGTTAAAGCAGACAACGTTTTTGTTAATCAGAACGCAGCGAGCCGTAATGATGTCCTGCGTTTTATTGCCAATAAGGCTCAGGAGGCTGGCGTAACTGATAATGCAGACGCTGTTTACAACGCTTTCCTAGCTCGCGAGGAAATGGGCGAGACCGGCATGACCGACGGCTTTGCAGTTCCTCACGCAAAAGATGCTGCTATCAAGGATGCAGCTGTCTTTGTCTTCAAAAACAACGCCCCTCTTGAGTGGCCTTCTTTTGACGAGAAGCCCGTTGATGTTGCTATTGCGCTGCTTGTTCCAGATGGAGAGGCTGGCACCACTCACATCAAGCTTCTTTCTAAGACCGCTGTTCTTCTGATGAGAGATGAGTTTAAGTCTTTGCTTCGTAGCTCTAATGATCAGGAAGTTATTGCTCAGGCTATTAACGAGGGTATTAGCGAGGAGTAGGGTTTCTCGCCAGGCTATAGGGGGCTTGACGGGTACTTTCTGTAACAGTTTAACTGGGTAAAATTTTGGACACTCAAGCACAAACTTGAGTGTCCTTTTTTATGTAAAAAGGCGTACACTTGTACTAGTTTTAGTCGAGAAGGGAGTCAGATGTTTACACCATGTACTGACAAGCGCGTTGCTGTCTTTTTTGCTGATGGTTGTGAAGAGATTGAGGGACTGAGCGTTGTTGACGTCCTGTATCGTGCAGGTATTCCCTGTGACAAAGTGTCTATATCTGATTCTTTGAGCGTGACTTCTTCTCACCAGGTTACTTTTTTAACAGACAAGCTGCTCAGTCAGGTCTCGTTTGATGATTACAGCATGTTGGTGCTTCCTGGTGGTCTTCCCGGAACCACTAATCTTGAGGCTTGTAAGCCACTTATGCAGGCAGTTGATGCGTTTGCCGCAGACGGTCGTGCGCTTGCCGCAATTTGTGCTGCTCCTTCAATTTATGCTAAGCGCGGATTGCTTACGGGTAAGAAGGCCACTTCCAACCCAGGTTTCCAGCATTTTCTCTCAGAGAATGGCACCAATCTTTCGCAAGATGCGGTTTGTGTTGATGGCTCTTTCATTACCAGCCAAGGTGCAGGAACCGCTCTTAAGTTTGGCCTAGAGATTGTCCGTTATCTTGTAGGTAATGACGTGGCAGAAAAAGTTTCTCAAGGTATTGTACTTATCTAAGTCATGACACCTTCTCAAAAACAGTACCTGGTCATTGATTTAAAGAGTTTCTACGCATCGGTTGAATGTGTTGAGCGAGGCCTTGATCCCATGAAGGCTAAGCTTGTTGTGGCCGATCTTACCAGGACAGAAAAGACAATTTGTTTGGCGGTTTCACCGGCGCTTCGTGCGTTGGGTGTTCCTGGACGTTGTCGCGTTTTTGAGATTCCCAAAAACCTTACCTATGAGGTGGCTCCTCCTCGTATGGCTTTGTATGTGGAGCGCTCTGCAGACGTTTATTCGGTGTACCTCAAATACATTGCCCCAGAAGACATCCACGTTTACTCCATTGACGAGGCATTTATTGATGTAACACCGTACTTATCGCTTTACGGATGCACAGCAAGAGAGCTAGGCGAGAAGATCCGTGCAGACGTAGCAAAAACTACTGGTATCCCTGCTACTTGTGGTTTGGGCCCAAATTTGTATCTGGCAAAAATTGCGCTTGATATTACGGCAAAGCACAGCCCAAATTTCTTTGGTGAGCTTGATGAAGAGTCGTACAAACTTAAACTTTGGAACCATAAGCCTTTGACTGATTTTTGGCATATTGGTGCAGGTATTCAAAAGCGTCTTGCGGCAATGAATATTCACACCATGGGGCAGCTTGCCATGGCTCCTACAGAACCTCTATATAAAGAATTTGGCGTTGATGCAGAAATCCTTATTGATCATGCATGGGGCATTGAGCCAACAACCATTGCAGATATTAAGGCCTATAAGTCTCAAAGCCATTCAGTTTCAACAGCACAGGTCTTTGATCACAACAGAGACACAGAGGGCGCGCGTCTTATCTTTAAAGAGATGGTTGAGGCGTTGACGTTAGAGCTTGTAACGCAAAAGCTGGTCTGCTCTTCTATTGGCATCTATATTGGCTACTCGGCAACAGAGGGCCAGATGGAAGAGCTGAGGCAAACAGGGGATTATAGAAACTGGAGAAGACATATTCCCTCCAGCAGTGGTACTAGGAAACTCTCTTACCCTACTAACTCTAGAGATGAGCTTATGGCAGAGGTTTTGTCTTTCTTTGACGAGCGAGTAATACCTTCAGAAAGCGTGCATCGCGTTGGCCTTACCTTTGGAAACACTCGAGAAGAAACGGGCTCAGGTATTCAGACGTCGCTTTTTCAGGACAATACCGTTTTAGAGAAAGAGCGCCAGCGCCAAGATACCATCAACGCCATAAAGAAGAAGTTTGGAAAGAACTCTTTGCTCAAAGCTATGGACTTACTTCCCGAAGCAACTGCTCGACAGAGAAATGCTCAGATTGGAGGACACCGTAGTGGAGAAGAAACCAATGAAGCCTAGACAGGATTTCTCGCCAGCGGAAGATGGTGCAAAAGAGGAGGTGTTTGCATCGCAGATGCACTACGGACATCCTCGCATGCCTCGGGCAAACAGGGCAAAAATATTTATGCCCTTTGATGCATTGAAGAGTTTAAGAGAGACCTTAGCAGAAAGAGAACAAGAAGCTCAAGACCATATAAAAGACTTTCATGACTTACCGCACTGGTCATAGGTTTATACGATAAAATAGACAGGTCGTATAAAGAAATCGAGGAGGTTTCATGAACCCCAAAGCAAAAATTGCCATCCCAGCAATTGTGGCTCTCATTTTTATCGTCATTGATTTTGTTGCACCAGTTCAGTATCTCAGCTATTTCCACACGGTATTTAACTTTGCAACTCGTCAGACAAGTCCAATTTCCCTGATACTTGCACGTGTCACCTACATTGTTTTCCTGTGTTACCTATTTGCTGCGGTTTCAGGTCTTCTGAGGGGCTTCCGTCCTCGTCTTAGGTGGGGTCTCTCCATTCTCTCTGTAGTTGGTTTAACTTCCGCACTTACAGAGCTCTCTGTGATGATTTCTATCAGCCAGGCAGTGAACTTCACCACCCTTATTCTTAACGTCATGATTGTTACCTTCCTGCTCTTTACCGCTCTTCTTGCACTTCTCATTTGGGTTCGTGCTAAGAAAGAGTTTGACCAGCGTCAGGCTGATCTTGAGGAGGAAGAGGTTGTTGTTGCTCCAATGCCTCTTGCTACTGAGGGCGCAGAGGTTGCTCCTGTTGTCCCTGTAACTGCAGAGGCTACAGCAGCATCTGTCCAAGATGCAACCATTGCACCAGCTGCACCTGAGGCTCCTGCAGCTCCAGAGGCTCCTGCGGCACCAGAGGCTCCACAGGAGTAGCTCCTCACGCACACCCCCTCTTGTTCAGGAGAATTATCTTTTCTCATAGGAGAAACGTATGTCTTTTGTTGAATTTAAAGAGGTAACAAAGACGTATACCATGGGCTCCGTCAAGGTAAACGCTGTCCATGACATGAACTTCTCCATAGAAGAGGGAGAGCTTTGCGTAATTGTAGGCCCATCAGGCGCCGGTAAAACAACTGTCTTAAATATGCTCGGAGGTATGGATACCTGTACCTCCGGGTCTATTTATTTAGATGGAAAAGAAATTGGTGGGCTTTCAGAAAAAGAAAGAACGCTCTATCGTCGTCATGATATTGGCTTTGTTTTCCAGTTTTACAATCTAGTTCCTAACCTCACTGCAAAAGAGAACGTTGAGCTTGCGTCGCAGATTTGTCTTGACCCCATGCAGCCAGAAGATGCGCTACGTGCTGTTGGTCTTGAGCATCGTATGGATAACTTTCCAGCTCAACTTTCTGGTGGAGAGCAGCAGCGCGTCTCTATTGCGCGCGCTTTGGCAAAAAATCCACGCCTATTGCTTTGCGATGAGCCAACAGGTGCGCTGGATTATAAAACAGGAAAGCAAATTCTTAAGCTCTTGCAAGATATGTGCAAAGAGCAGCATAAGACCGTGGCTATTGTCACGCATAACTTTGCGTTTACTCAAATTGCTCATAGGGTTATCCACGTTAAAGAAGGCCAGGCTCAATCGGTAGAAATTAATAAGCACCCAGCTGACGCGCTTACTGTCGAGTGGTAGTCATGCCACACGCTCTTTTTACCGAGATTACTCGGACCATCAAAGGGTCTCTCGCCAGATTTCTTGCAATTGCAGGAATTGTTGCTTTAGGCTGCGGCTTCTTTGCAGGCCTCAAAATGGCCAGCCCTGACATGCAAGAAGCTGCTCATACGTTTTACGCAAACCAACATCTCTACGACCTGCGTGTAATCTCTACGCTTGGGTTAAGCGAGAAGGACGTTCATGCCCTTGCATCAGTTGAGGGTGTTGAGGCGGTTATGCCTTCTCGCACGGTAGACGTTATGGCTACACTGACATCTTCGCAATCTACTGCTCGCGTGAGTTCTTTTAGACCTGGTGAGCTTAATCAACCAATAGTTGTGGAGGGAAGGCTTCCTCAAGGGCCTTACGAGTGCGTGATGAGCACGGATCCCAAGAAACGTGCAGATATTAGCCTTGGTCAACAGATTGAGCTGCCAGACACTTCAAACGGCGTTCATTTAAAGGGTGGTTCGTACACGGTTGTTGGCTTTGTAAATGCACCAACATATCCGTATGTAAGCAATTTTGGTACTACATCGTTAGGCAATGGCATTGTTCAGCAATTTGTGTATGTTACGGAAGATGCTTTTGCAAATGATGACCCCTATACCGAAGCGTATCTAACGGTTCAGGGTGCTACCAGTTATAAAAGCGGCTCATCAGACTATCAGAGTGCCGTTGATAGCGTTGCGGAACGCATTTCGCAGATGAATCCATCACTTGCTTCACTTCGTTTGCAAGAGCTCAAAGATGACGCTCAGACTCAAGTTGATGAGGCTCGTCAAAAGCTGGAGCAATCAAGGCAGGAAGCCGCAGATAAACTAGGGGATGCTCAAAAGAAGCTTGATGACGCGGAAGCGCAGATTTCCGCTCAACAGCAAAAACTGGCTGATGGTCAGCGTCAATATGATGCGGGACGTCAGCAGCTTACAGCTTCGCGCTACAGTGCTGAGCGGCAATTTGCCCAAGCGGAAGCCCAGATTACAGCCTCAGAGGCTCAGATAGCTCAGGGTACAGCTGAGCTCAGTGCAGGAGAGGCCCAGTATCAGGCTGGTCTTGCTGCCTATAATGCAGGACAAGCAACGTTTACACAGCAAAAGAGTGCGTTTGAAGCTGGTAGAGATGCGTATCTTGCGGGGCTTGCTGCTCAAGGCATCGCCGCTTCAAGTCTTGAAGAAGCGCAGCAACGGCTCAGCGCTTTAGGTCTGGCAACTACGCAAGTAGACGCTCTTCTCGCCACACAAGCGCAGATTACGTCTGCAGAGACAGAATTGGCTACCCAGCAGCAGACTCTTGCGGCTGCGAGGGAAGAGCTTGATCAGCGCACAGCTCAACTACATGAGGCAGAGTCACAAGTGGCTCAGGCGCGTCAGGATTTGAGTGAGGCGAGAAGTGCTACTGCAGATCAGCTGTCTGCGGCTCAAGAAAAACTTGCTGCGTCGCTTAGTCGCCTGAGCGCAGGACAAACAGCCCTCCAAAGTGCAGAAGCTCAGACTAACGAGGGAAGACAGAGTCTTGAGGAGCAGCGCACTGAGGTCGAGAAACAACTTGCTGACGGTCAGAAAGAACTTGATGAAGCTCAGAAGAAGATTGATGAGCTTGAAGAGCCTGATGTGTATGTACTTGATCGCACAAAAGAGATTGGTGTTGCAGCTTATCAAGCAGACTCTGAGCGTATCAATGATATTGCTAATGTATTCCCGCTGATGTTCTTCTTGGTTGCAGCTCTGGTTTCACTTACCAGTATGACGCGTATGGTTTCTGAAGAGCGTACGCTTATTGGCGTACATAAGGCGCTTGGTTATTCAACCGCTCAGATTGCGGCAAAGTACCTGTCATATGCCTTACTCGCCTCACTTTTGGGTGCCGTTATTGGCATAGCATGTTTAAGTCAAGTGTTGCCAGGCGTTATCATCTCTGCATACGGGTCAATTTATACCATCCCAAATGGGGGAGCTCCTTATTCTATTCAGCTTGATAGTGCGCTACTCTCTGGACTTTCCGGTATAGGCATCACGCTTCTTTCAACCATGGCTGCCGTTTTATCCTCATTGAAAGAAGAACCATCTAGTCTCATGCTTCCAAAAGCTCCAAAAGCGGGCTCAAAGATTTTGCTTGAGCGCGTTGAGCCTCTATGGTCCAGATTGTCTTTCTCGTGGAAAGTTACAATTAGAAACCTTGTCCGCTATAAGCGACGCTTGATTATGACGCTGGTAGGAATTGCAGGATGTACTGCGCTTTTATTGGTGGCTTTTGGTCTTAGAGATTCCATTAGCGACATCATTGATAACCAATGGCCAGCTATCTCGCATTATGACTACATAGTAGGAATGACTTCTGATGTTTCTGAGGAAGAAGCAGATCAGATTAATGCAGAGCTTACTCAGGTGGGTGCTACAAATATCCGCCGCATAACCAGAGAAAACGTTCTTCTTGAGTCTTCTACACAAAAGGCAGGCTCACTGACAAGAACAACTATTATGACCAGCAATTCTCTTCAAGACCTCACGGGCTTAGCTACCCTGCGCAATCGTCTTTCTGGTCAAGCAATAGAGCTTGGAGAAGATTCGGTTGTAATTACAGAAAAGCTTGCAAAACGACTTGGTGTAGGCGTGGGAGATACCATTCAGGTCTATGCTCAAGACAGAATCGGAAACGCTTCTGGCGAGCCAAGTACGCTTACTGTTACAGGAGTTGCCGAGAATTACGTTGGGTCGTATCTGTATCTGGGATCTTCAACATGGCATTCTCTAGGTATTCAAGATCAAGCAGCGGACGGCTGGTATGCAACGCTTCCCGAAGATCAGGCAACGAGAGATGCATTTGGAGAAAAGCTTATTAACCAGACAGGAGTTGCAACTGTTGATGACGTCAATGAAGCTATCCGCACTTATAGAGAATCACTTGCCGTAGTTAACCGTGTTGTAGCCATTCTTATTGTGGCTGCAGCTCTGTTGGCTTTTATCGTCTTGTATAACCTCACTAATATCAATATTGAAGAACGTATTAGAGAAATTGCCAGCCTCAAAGTACTTGGATTTACACGACACGAGGTTGATGCCTATGTCTTTAGAGAAATTGCATTACTAGCTGTCTTTGGAGCGCTCTTTGGACTTGTTCTAGGAACCTATCTTGAGGGATTCGTAGTTCAGACTGCTGAGATTGATCTTGTTATGTTTGGTCGTGCTATTCATGCGCCAAGTTATTGGTTTGCCTTTGGACTCACGCTTGTTTTCTCGCTGTTAGTGTATGTTGCTATGCGGCCAAAGCTCAAAAATATTGATATGGTGGAGAGCTTGAAGAGCGTTGAGTAGGCATCTTTTGCGCGCCCAAGGAAGGCACATTTTAGATAAGATAGAAGATAGTTGAGATTGCTTATTTATAAGGAGTTGGTATGCCTAAGGTTTCTTTTGTAATTCCTGCATACAACATCGAATCGTACATTGGGCGTTGTATTCAAAGTGTAAAGAATCAGACGTTTGGTGATTTTGAAGCAATTATTGTTGATGACGCCTCAACAGATTCCACTCCAGAGAAAATTGTTACGGCAGTAGGGGATGACAAAAGGTTCAAAGTTGTTACTCATGCAACTAACCAGGGACTTCATCTTGCACGTAAAACTGCTGCAGCTCATACAAAAGGCGAGTGGGTCTTTTGTCTAGACGGTGATGATGAGGTTACTCCTGATTTTCTTGAGCAGGTAGTTGCTCGTATTGACCAAAATCCTGTTGATATTCTCCACCTTGGCATTACTGTTATTCCAGAAAATGGTGTTGACCCAGCTGATGCAAAGTCTTTTGAGAACTACATTAACCAGCAATCAGACTTTACTCAGGGTGACGATATCCTTCGCATTATTTATGATGAGGGCTATGGGCAAAAGCTTGACTGGCGCGCTACGCAACGCCTGTATCGCGGAGAGCTTTTCCGTTCTGCCTTTGCAGAGATGACTTCGGAGCGCCTGGTAAGAGCAGAAGATGCCTATGAGGTATTTATCCTGGCAGATAAGGCTCAGACCGCTGATGGCTTTGAGTCTTGCAGAGGGTTTTTGTACCACTATGGTATTGGTGTAACTGGCGCTTCTCGTATTTCTTTAGATAAATTTGGAGAGTTCTGCTATCAGTTCTTAGACAACATTGACCAGGTAGAACTCTATATTGGCAAATCAGATAACATTGCGCATCTCAACTCCTTTAAGGGAATGAAGCATAGACTGTTGGAGCTTCTGAGTGCTGAGTGGAGATTCCGTCTTGCTCCTGAAGATCAAGAGGTAGCACTTGAGCCGTTTGCCATTCTTTTTGGACCATCGGTAGCTGCTCGAGAGCTTTATCGCTTTGTAAGAGATGAAGCATACGAGGCCATTGCCACTGGTACTGAGCTTCCAGAAGACAGCGATGCGTATCGCTTTAGAAAGTATGCAAAGAAGTATGCGGATCTGATGAATCAGGATGAGGGACTGTCGTTTGATAGGGCAGTTCGCATGAAACAGATTGCCGATGAGCACATGGAGTATCTAGAGAGAAAGCACATGGTAAAGATGTTTGAGCAGCAGCCTATTCGCATTCTGATTACTTCTCATAAAGATGTTGATGTTCCCGCAAGTAATTACCTTCAGCCTATCCAGGTAGGACCAGGCCAGAAGACCAATCGCTTTACGTATATGCTCCATGACGATGAGGGCGATACCATTACCGAGAAAAACCCCATGTACTGTGAGATGACTACACAGTATTGGGCATGGAAGAACATCACCAATGCTCGCTATGTTGGCTTTGGTCATTATCGTCGCTACTTCAACTTTACCGATACGGTTTATCCAGAAAATCCGTTTGGTGAGGTTATGGATGACTTCATTGATGAGGATGCTATCAAGAAATATGGTCTTGATGATCAGACCATTGCTCAGTGCATTGAGGGCTATGACCTCATTACTACGGGTGTAAAGGATATTCGTAAATTCCCCGGAAGCGCTAATACACCTCTTGAGCAATACCATTCCGCCCCGCTACTTC
>CAJZGX010000028.1:0-11332 GCA_916048235.1 uncultured Atopobium sp. | reverse complement strand
GATGTACGACTGTCTAATTCCGTGCTTTGAGTTTACAACGAATCGAAATGACAACAAAAAGTTGCAGAAGTTTTTCTTAAGGTAACTCTGTTTAAAAGTTTGTACAGGTAAGTTTAATTCGTTTTGAGTTGCGGTACAGTAAATGCATACAACATCAAAGGCCGACGGTTGCGACCCGCATTGCTCGCACCGCCCGCGCTGCTCGCACCGCCCGCGCGACCCGCACCGGCCTTACCCGATCCAGAGAGGATACCCATGTCTGAAAACACAACTAACCAGCTCCCTGATGTCGCCGAGCGCTTCATGCGCTACGTGCAGGTTGACTCCCAGTCCAATCCCGACAACGACACCGTCACTCCTTCCACGCCTGCTCAGCACGAGATGGCTCGCTACCTGGGCGAAGAGCTCAAGGCGCTGGGCTGCACCGACGTCACCGTCGACGAGCACGCCTACGTCACCGGCACCTTCGCTGCATCCAAGGGCGCCGAGTCCGCTCCTGCCCTGATGCTTTGCTCGCACCTGGATTCCGTCATCGACGCGCCTGCCTCGGGTATCAAGCCGCACGTCGTCCACTACGAGGACGGTGACCTGGTTGCCGGCGTCGTTAACGGCAAGACCATCGCTACCACCCAGGAGCAGGTTCCTGACCTCAAGGATTTTGTGGGCATGGACATCATTTGTTCCGACGGCTCCACGCTGCTTTCCGCTGACGATAAGGCCGGTGTGGCTGAGATTTGTGCGCTGCTCAAGCGCCTGGGCGACAACCCCGAGCTCGCACACCCTACACTCAAGATTGCATTTGTCCCCGACGAGGAGATCGGTCACGGTGCAAGCCTGCTTGACCTGGATAAACTCGGCGCTGCGTATGGCTATACCGTCGACGGCGAGGCTCTCGGCGAGTTCAACTACGAGTGCTTCAACGCCGCCCACGCCGACGTCTACTTCAAGGGCGTCATGGTTCACCCCGGCAGCGCCAAGGACGTCATGATCAACGCAATTACCGTGGCTTCCGAGTTCCAGCAGATGGTCCCGGCCTTCGAGCGTCCTGAGCACACCGAGGGCTACGAGGGCTTCTACCACCCAATCGCCATCGAGGGTTCCGCGTCCGAGGTCAAGCTTAGCTACATCGTCCGCGACCACGACGCCCAGATCTTTGCCAATCGCCAGCAGGTCCTGCAGGATATCGCCGCGTTCTTGAACAAGCGCTATGGCGAGAATACCGTCCGTGTTGAGATTCACCAGGAGTATCGCAATATGGCCGAGAAGTTCGACGGCTACGAGTTCCTGATTGATTATGCGCTTGAGGCAAATCGTGAGGTTGGTATTGAGCCTAAGCCAGTTGCTGCTCGTGGCGGTACCGATGGTGCCCAGCTCACGTTCCGCGGCCTGCCATGCCCCAACATTGCTACCGGTGGATATAACGCCCACTCCGTGCGTGAGTTTGTCCCCGTGCCAAGCCTTGAGGTCACCGTGGACCTTCTGGAGAAGCTCGTCGCCAAGTTCGCTGCCCGCTGCTAGCGCCGTCGCACCTGCATCGCACGCGATCCGTCACGCCGTGCCGCGCTCGCACTGCCCGCGACCCGCGCCGTCGCATCACGCGCGACCGTTTGACGTGCGACTTTGCCATTCATAGCTAGATTTCTACCGTCTACGCCCCCGCTCAACCTTGTCAACAAAATGGTGAGCAGGGGCGTAGCATAATTATGAAGGGTCATTGTTCTTTTTTTCACGGAGTAAGGGAGGTCGCAATGCTCGCAGTGTTTTTTGGAATTGTTGTCGTTGCGGCACCCGTTGTAGCTGCGGTTTTAGAGCACTCGGGAAACGTTGGAATTTCCGAGCGCCGCCACAGCCACCACGATACCTACGTGACTCCCGCCGCGCTTACACGTTCGCTCATTATTGACATGGCGTTTGTCAGCGCAATCGCAGTTATTCTCGGCTGGCTTTGCTACGTTAATGTATTTACGCCAAATCCAGACATTGTTATGGCGTTTTTTGCGTCCTTCTCGGTTGTCATGTTTATGGCGTGGTACATCTTGAGTCGTTATAAGGTCTCGCTTTTTGATGACGAGATGGTTGTAGTGCCCTTTGTAGGCTCTGAAATTTCCATCAACTACCAGGACATTAAGCGGATGGAGTGGGTTGGCGGCCGTCGGGGCTCCGGGTTTAGAGATCTTCTAATTTTGACTTCGAATGCGTCAAAGGTGCGTCTCTCGGGTATGATTGGACTAGACCAAGTGTTGCTCAAGATTGATCGTTTTGACGTCTTGGCACATAGTTCAACTAGATAGAAGTACAAAGATGCAGCTTGGACTGTATCAGCTCTGAGGCGCGTCGCTTGCGTCAACGTAAAGCTTCGGCGTACGATACGTCCACACTAGTCTGCGCAGCATGCAGTAACGGGGGACGTTTGTGATTAAGCTTGTTTTATCTGATATGGACAATACGCTGGTACCCTTTGGGAACAGACGCGTGTCGGACTTTACACGCAAGGCAATCCATACGCTCCTTGAAGAAACAGATATCGCCTTTGGCCCTTGTACCGGCCGAGATTACGTTGAGCTGATGCGTCTTTTCAGCCTCGATGAGGCATGTATGCAGACAGGAGTCATGTCTACAGGCAAGCGTGTGCTGTACAAAGGCAAGACTATCTCGCTTTCCATCTTTGACCATAAAACATTGCAGGGTGTCGCAGATGCTCTTGCTGACGAGAAGAACATGTTCTTGGTCTGCTATCCAGAACAGACTAATCTCTTTAATCCAGCATATGTTGTCGGTCCGCTGGACAAAGACATTCTCGCCGATTACGAGCGCAAACTGGTGTTTGTCTCGGGCATTGTTGATCAAGTCCCGGACGACGTCGATTTTGTTGCCGCAACAATTGCGTGCCCAGGCACGGAGGAGGACATGGAGCGCTGTCGCCAAAAGGTGGCCGCAGCTTGTCCAGACGTGTACACCATGTCGGTGGTCCCTCAGTGGTTTGACGTGCTGCCCAAGGGTGTGTCCAAGCTGACCGGCTTTGAAACGCTCCTGGAAAGAACGGGCATTTCTCCAGAAGAGGTGCTTGTTTTTGGAGATGGCGAGAATGACGTCGAGATTTTAAGTAAAGTTCCGCACTCGGTGGCGGTGGCAAATGCAATTCCAGAGGTCAAGCAGGTAGCAAAGCACCACGTAGGTGCATCTGCAGATGACGGCGTTGCGCATGCCTTGCTTGAGCTGGTACGCGCAACAAAAGCAGGGGAGACTCCCCGTTTTATGATGGAGAACTAGCATGATTAGACTCATTGCATCGGACATGGACGGTACGCTACTGGACCAGAATTCCGAGGTTCCGTCAGAGACATTCGAGCTCATCGAAGAGCTGTATAAGCGCGGCGTTCACTTTGTGGCAAGTTCCGGTCGTCGTTACGATACGCTGCGTTGGCTGTTTGAGCCGGTCGCAGATAAGATTGACTACGTGGCCTCTCTTGGCACGCAGGTCTATGTAGAGAACGAGGTCATTGACCGCGAGGTTTTCTCGTCAGCTTCTATTCGTAAGCTGTTTGAGTTGACGTCCGAATTTGACTGCATTCACCTGGTAGTTTATGACCGCACGCACACGTATTTGCTGGATGACCAGAGCTCGTTTGTGCGCGAGCTTGACAAAGACCTGCCAAACGCCGAGCGCGTGTTTGATCCACCTTCACCTGACGTCAGCATCATCAAGGCTGCTATTTGCTGCGATTCAAGGGCTCGCTCGATGGACATGGCCATGATTCTTGAGCGCGAGATGGGCGACAGACTTTCGTTTATGCCTTCTGGCGAGACGTGGATTGACGTGGTACCTCGTGGCGTGAACAAGGCTACGGGACTTGAGCAGATCCGCAGGTACTATGGCATTTCTCGCGATCAGATTGCCGTTTTTGGCGACTCTATGAACGACTACGCCATGCTGCGTTATGCGGGCACCGCGTACGTTATGGACAACGCTCGCTACGCGCTCAAGACAATTGCCACCAAGGTCATCGCGCCTAACACCGAGCAGGGCGTTCAGAAAGAAATGCGTCGAATTCTGGAAGAGTTGTCGTAAAGAATCAGCGCTGTTTTCAAAATTGTTCAGCATGACCATTTGGCGATAATTTCATACCGTTAGCCCCGTTCCTTTCTCAGTTTGATGGACTTATTTCGAGAGTCGAAATAAGGTAGTACAGGCAGAAATGGAGAGGAGGGGACACGTATGTCAATTGTCAGCACTAAAGATATTGCATATTCCAATAAACGCGCTGTTATTCAAGCACTGTGTGAGAAAAACGCTCTGTCTCGTGTTGAATTGGCGCGTGAATTATCTCTTTCTCCCAGTACCGTTACTACTATTGTCCAAGACTTGCTTCAGTCAAAAATGGTTGAAGAAAGTTCAGAACGCGTGGTAACTGCAGGTAGATCAAAGACACTTCTGCAACTTGCTCCAGAATTTGGTCTCTTGGGACTCGTCAGAGTTTCTCGCCAGAGTCAGGAACTTATTCTTGTAGACATGACTCTTAACGAGCATGCTCGCATCACGCTATCAGAAGAAACTCCTTCGGGAGAAACCCTTCTTGAGGGGATTGAAGCTGCTTTTACTGAGCTGATTGTTGATGGCGCAATTCTTAAGGGAATTGGAGTTTTGCTTGAAGGTGATGTGCTGGAATCAGAGCTTTCCGTCATGTATTCAACGGGCCATGATTCGGCAACAATTTCTCTGGTACAAGCGTTAAAGAGTACTTTCAGGGTAGTGGTGAAGCAGTTTGAACAGAGTGACTTTGCGCTTTCTCATGTTGAGAGTACGGACAACATTGAGGACGTTTCTTCGTACTTGCATCTTTCATTTGGACCGCGAGTCGTGGCTCAAGTTGTTTGCGATAACACCCCTCTTCCAATGAAAGAGGGCCTAAATGCAGATATTACTCAGCAGCTTGTTACCTCAGATGGTCTGCAACTTGATGCATTAATGAATCTTATAAGCGCTGTTCAGAGTCTTTTTTCTGTTGAGGCTGTAGTTGTATCTGTACCTGAAGAAGATACTTCCACCTCTTTGCTTAAGACGGATGCGCTGAATAAGGCGCTGTCTACTCCTGCGCTTTTGGTGCAAAAATTTGCTCAGTTTGACGAATTTCCAAAACTGATCGTAACAAGAATGACTTCAAGAAACTTACTGAGAGATGCTG
The DNA here is from genome assembly GCA_916048235.1 of uncultured Atopobium sp. GTDB lineage: Bacteria > Actinomycetota > Coriobacteriia > Coriobacteriales > Atopobiaceae > Lancefieldella. Next base: position 6,149 of record CAJZGX010000028.1, on the reverse strand, counting down.
TTTCTGCTTTAAGATTTGCGTGTCTTTGTCCAGAAACTGTCCAGCTTTGGAAACAAGTACTTGTTTCTGGCTGGCATCCAGTAAGTTCGGCGTAGGTATTTGGTAAGACTTACGCAGGTCATGTGCAAGAAATCGGTAAGGCTTGCGTAAGAAATCAGCAAGGTACTTGCGGGGAAGTAGTACGCTATGTGCTGCGCTGGAACAAAGGTGTTTCTCGACTTTGTCTGCTCATCAAAGTCGTCAACATGGTGCTTATGCACCTATAGAAGTACGTGTAGGTTGTTTGAAGGAGAGATAGCTGCACTTGCTATCAAACAATGTGTTCCTAAGGAGGAAACATGGTTCAGGGTATTTTGATCCTCTTGGTCTTTGTGGCTGTAGCTGCATTGATGATGACTAAGAAGATCCCAACTCTGCTTGCCCTGCCACTGATGGCCATTTTGATTTGTGTCATCGCAGGCGTTCCAATGTTTGGAAAAGATGGTGACGGAAAAGAAATTGGCTGGCTGACATCAGTATTTGAGGCTGGTACCGTTCGCATGGGCGCCGCAATCATGGCTGTTATTTTTGGTGCATGGTTGGGTCAGCTTATGAACAAAACTGGTGTTACTGAGACAATCATCAAGAAAAGTGCAGAGCTTGGTGGCGATAAGCCCCTGGTAATCACCTTGATTATGTCTATCGCAGTGGCTGTCCTCTTCACGACACTTTCTGGCTTGGGATCTATCATCATGGTTGGCTCAATCGTTCTGCCAATTTTGATTTCTGTTGGTGTTCCCGCAGCTAGTGCAGCATGTATCTTCTTGATGTCATTTACCACTGGTCTGGCACTCAATATTGCCAACTGGACAACCTTCGCTAAGCTCTTCAACCTAGACATTGCTCAGGTTCAGGGTTTTGAGGTTTATCTGGCTGTTGCAACTGGTATTGCAACCTTGATCATGATTGTTGTTGAGTTCAAGCGTAATGGCATTAAGTTTGCCTTCAGCGCTCCAGTTGCTGAGCAGAGCAACTCCAAGCAGCTCACCGGCGTTACTGGTGGTCTTGCAATGTTGACTCCACTGATTCCTATTGTGCTTGTTGCGTTCTTGAAGGTTCCTGTTACCCCAGCATTTACCGTTGGTATTCTGTGGTGCCTGCTGTTTACCTCCAAGAGCTTTAGCAAGGCAATGAACCTTCTTGCAAAGACCTGCTATGACGGCGTAACCGACGCCGGTCCTGCAATTATCCTGATGGTTGGCATTGGTATCCTTTACCTTGCAGTTACCAACCCAACGGTTAAGGCTGTTCTTAACCCATTCCTGCTTGGCATCATGCCACAGAATCTTGTTGCATACATCATCTTCTTTGCGGTCCTCTCGCCATTGGCTCTGTATCGTGGACCAATGAACATGTTTGGTCTTGGTTCTGGTATCGCAGCTCTTATCATTGGCCTGAACACCTTGAATCCTCTTGCTGTTATGGGTGCTTTCCTGGCTGCAGAGCGCATCCAGGCAGGTGGCGACCCAACCAACACGCAAAACGTTTGGACTGCAAACTTCTGCGAGGTTGACGTCAACACAGTTACCCGTAAGATGCTTCCTTACCTCTGGGCAGTTTCTATTTTTGGCGTAATTCTGTCTGGTGTTCTGTACTTCTAAGTTCTGACCTTGGGGCGAGAAGACCCTCTTGTTGTGGTCTTCTCGCCTCGTTTTATCTTTGCAGCTGATGGATTGCTGTAAATCAAGGAGGAAACGTGAAAGTTCGTATTGGAATCGACGTTGGCGGAACATTTACTGATGCTGTTGCCATCGACAATGATACGTACGAAATTATCGGCACGGTTAAAACACCTACTACGCACACCGCTGAAGCAGGTGTTGCAGCAGGTATTGTGCAGGTGCTTCATGATGTTATGGAGCAGCACAACATTAAGCCTGAAGATGTTGTCTTTATTGCCCATGGTACTACCCAAGCAACAAATGCCCTACTTGAGGGTGATGTTGCACAGGTTGGTATCGTAACGCTTGGTAGTGGTCTTCAGGGAGCCAAGAGCAAGAGTGACACTAACGTTGGAGATATTGAACTTGCTGCCGGTAAATTCCTGCGTACCAAAAATGCTTTTGTAGACACCTCTTCTGATGTTGAAGCTGGCATTAAGAGCGCAATCGAGCAGCTTTTCTCGGATGGTTCAACTTCTTATGTTGCAGCGGAAGCATTTAGTGTTGACGATCCAACTAACGAGAACGCCGTTATTGCAGAATGCTCTGATAGAGAACTTCCTGCTACGGCTACAAATGACATTTCTAAGCTTTATGGCCTGGCTATTCGTACTCGTACAGCAGTTGTTAATGCGTCCATCATGCCAAAGATGCTTGAAGCTGCAAATATGACTGACAAGAGTATTCGTGAGGCAGGCATTGAGTCACCACTTATGGTTATGCGCTGTGATGGCGGTGTTATGACTGTTGATGAGGTGCGCCATCGCCCAATCCTCACTATTCTGTCTGGTCCGGCTGCTGGTGTAGCTGGCGCCTTGATGTATGAGAAGCTTACCGACGGCTTGTTCTTTGAGGTTGGCGGTACTTCCACCGATATTTCTTGCGTTAAAGACGGTAAGGTTATGGTCAAATACGCAGAAGTTGGTGGCCACAAGACGTACCTCTCGTCACTAGATGTGAGAACCGTTGGTATTGGCGGCGGCTCCATGGTTCAAATCTCTGATGGCAAGGCTGTTGATGTGGGACCTCGTTCTGCTCACATTGCCAACCTGGATTATGAGGTTTATACCGATGCAGAAAAGATTGTAAATCCACGTTTGGTTGCTGTTCGTCCTATGGATGGAGACCCTGAATACGCAGCTATCGAGTGTGATGGAGGTCTTCGCGTTTGCTTGACTATGGCTGGCGCTGCAAACCTTGCCGGTTTTGTTCCCGAGGGTGATTACGCTTACGGTTCTGTTGAGGCTGCTCGTGCGGCTTGGGCTCCTCTTGCAGAGAATATGGGCGTAAGTGTTGAAGAAGCAGCAGCTCAGGTCCTTGCGTTTGCCGCAAAGAAGAACGGCGCTGTAGCGGAACAGCTTATGAAAGACTATGGCATGGATCCTCGTACTACCGTGTACGTAGGCGGTGGCGGTGGCGCTTCTACGGTAGTGCCACACTTGGCAAAGACTATGGGTCACACGTTCCGCATTGCTAAGAACGCACCTGTCATCTCAACTATTGGTGTTGCTCTTGCCATGGTCCGTGACATGGTTGAGCGCAGTGTTACCAACCCAACCGACGATGACATTGTCAGCGTTAGGCGCGAGGCAGAAGCTCGTGCTATCAAGATGGGTGCAGCTCCTGGAACTGTTGAGGTTACCGTTGAGGTGGATACTCAGCGCCACGTTGTTCGCGCAATTGCTGTTGGTGCCACTGAGCTGCGCAGTAAAGACGTTAATGCTACACGCTTGAGCGCAGACGAGCTTAAAAAACTTGTAGTAGAGAACCTTGGCGAGGGTGCAGATAACGTTTCCGAGGTTGCTCACTCTTCTGAGCTCTTTGCTTACACTGCAACCACAACAGAAAAGAAGCTCTTTGGTCTTCTCACCAAGAAACGCACAGCTCTTCGTCTTATTGATTCCGAGGGTGTTATTAGACTTCAGCGTCCTAATGCCGACGTACTCCAAGAGTCCATTAGTTCTTGGCGCAAGGGCGTAACGGACCTGGTAGAAGATTTAACCGTATATAACGACGGTGGAGCAAATTTGCCAAACGTCTATGTTGTGGTGGGCAAGCGTATTATCGATCTGTCTGGAATGACTTCTCTTGAACAGATTTTGAGCCTTGCCGCAGTTGAGCTGGGCGGTTATCCATCTGACGAGCCCGTTATCATTGCTGCTACCCTTCGTTTAGGCGATTAAACTCATATGCAGAACGCAGATGACACTTTGGCGAGAAAATCGGTGAACCTTGAAGCGGAGTCTATTTCTGACTTTGCTTCACGGTTTCCGTTCCCAACTCGTGAGCTTGCACGTAAAGAGCTCCTGTGGGATCGCTCTGTTGCTCGTATTCCTGAAGAGGATAAAGAGCGCGTGATTGATTTAGCTTGGTCAAAAGGTGAGTCTGCTGCGCATATGGTGTTTGAAGAATCAAACGGTCAAAGTGACTTTTTTCAGATCTGCAAAGATGCAGGTTTGACTATTATCAAAAAAGATATTGATTGCGTGTATGGTAACCAGCGTTATTTCAGTGATTATGTTTCTGGTACAAAAGAAATCACGCTCTATGAGCAGTCGTGCGCGCTGTGGGCAAAACAAAATCAACTCGAGCTGCATGATGCTCAAAATCTTATTTTGATGCATGAGTTTTTTCACGTGTTGGAGACAACTCGTCTTGGATTAACCAGCAAAGAATATACCGTTCCATTGTTTACTATTGGCCCTTTTCAATTAGGAAAAACGGGTATTCACGCTCTGTCCGAAATTGCAGCACACGCATTTACCAACACCTATTATGGTTTACTACACAGCGTTTCTGACACAGGAGGAGACAATGAGTCATAAAGAGATAACCTGGAACAACCTGCAGATTCCTGTTGTTGGAAGTTTTGATGTAGTCATTATTGGTGGTGGAGTTTCTGGCTCTGCTTGCGGAATTCGCTGTGTAAATGAGGGTCTCTCTACCCTCATTGTGGATAAGTCAAATCTGCTTGGAGGCTCTGCTACACGAGCGCTTGTGTGCCCCATGATGCCTTCGTATGTCCGTCATCTACCTGTGCTTTCTGCTATTGAACAGCAACTTTTGGCTTCAGGCGACGCTACGCGCGACGATTACACTACCATGATCTGGTTTGCTCCTGAGCGCTTGGGAGAAGTGTACGAGCAGCTCTACACCACTAAAGGTGGACAAATTCTTTACGATACATCGCTTGTAGCTGCAGTTTTGTCAGATGCAGATGACGAGAAAACCATCACACATGTTATTCTCGCCTCAACAGAAGGTTTAATCGCAGTAGCTGCTCAAACATGGATTGACGCATCGGGCGACGCGGTTTTATCCCGAGCCGCTGGTGTTCCAGTTGCAGCTGGTGATGAGGACGGCATAAATCAGGTCTGCAGCTTGCGTTTTACTATGGGTGGAATTGATGTTGAGCGCTATAGAGATTACGTGCTCTCACTTGATGATCACTTCTCGCCATTGGTTGAGGGATATTTCTTCGAGTCCGCAATGGTTGCGGGGAAGAATTTTAAGTTGGAGCCAAAGTTCCGTGAAGGAATTGAAGCAGGCATTCTTGAAGAAGAGGACTTGCGCTATTACCAGATCTTCTCGCTTCCTGGAAAGCCTGGTTGCATGGCGCTGAATTGTCCACACATTGCAAGCATGCGCAAAAATACCTCGGGAGCCGCACGTTCTAACGCAACAGTAGAGGCGCACGCTCGTATTCGCCGTCTAGTTACGTTTTTGCAGCGTATGATGCCTGGATTTGAGCAAAGCTATCTTATGGAGCAGGCTTCGCTTTTGGGTGTTCGTGAAAGCTGGCGTGTTGAAGGCCAGACAATGCTGACCGAGGAAGACTACGTTAATCAGGTGCGATTTGACGACGGTCTTGTTCGCGGCGATTGGTACATTGACGTTCACTCCAATAAAGGTGGTCTTTTCCACAAAAATACCTATAAGCAGGGTGATTATTACGAGATTCCATTCCGATCGATGGTCACCAAGCACATCAATAACCTGGGTGTTATTGGCCGTTGCATCTCTACAACATTTTTGATGCAGGCTAGTGTTCGTATTATTCCAACAGTTACCGATATGGGCGACGCCATGGGTAGTGCATGTGCTCTGGCAAAACGGACGGAAACACCACTTGCCAAGCTGGATGGCGTGGCAGTGCGTGCAGAAGTTGAGCAAATGAAACCGTTGAATTCATAATTGCCGTTTAAGAATTGTAGAAGCTGTGATAAACTTCTACAGTCACGGGCGATTGGCGCAGCGGCTAGCGCAGGTGCTTTACACGCACAAGGCCGGGAGTTCAAATCTCTCATCGCCCACCATGGAACCTCACGCGGCGCCCTCGGGTGTCGCGTTTTTTTATCGGCTGCTCTTTTTCTTATAAGATCGTCACCTTTTTGTAAGTTAGTTCGATGGTATCAATTAGGTATGTGGCGCATTATAAAAATGCAGATA